>CAZGJY010000001.1:0-25559 GCA_964525725.1 uncultured Methanosarcinales archaeon
GGTATTAGGCCTGCGCAATTTTCAATAAAGGCGATTATATAAATTAAAACGCTCTATTCTGCAGACATGGTTAGAACTACTCCAATCCCGCAACGAACGCTTCCGTTGCTCGCTTTCAAGAAAATGCTCAAAGCACAAGGGGCATTGCGAATCGAAGATGATGCTCTCATTGTTATGCGACAGATTCTTGAGCAAGAGATTGCTACAACGACTGTCGAAGCGCTCAAATATTCGCGCCACGCGAAACGTCGAACAGTCCTCGCGAGCGATGTGCAATTGGCGCTTGTGAATAGGAAGTAAAATGATAAACGCAAACGCACCGACGGCGACAATAACTGATTTTGAGAAGTTGGACATTCGCCTCGGTAAAATTATTCTAGTCGAAGATTTTCCAGAAGCGAAAAAGCCGGCGTACCGGTTGCAGATCGATTTCGGCGCAGAGATCGGCGTGAAAAAATCATGCGCACGGCTTGTTGCGAATTATACAAAAGAATCTCTGCTCGGAAAACAAGTGTTATGCGTCGTCAATTTTCCGCCACGACAAATCGGTCCGGCTGTCTCTGAAGTGTTGACGCTCGGCGTTCCTGATGAGAATGGGAATTGCGTTCTCGTGCAACCGGAAAGAAATGCGGTTATGGGTAAGAAGTTATATTGAGTACTATTTGTTTTGAACGACCGATAAAACTAATCAAATAATTCTTTGTATTTTACGTGTATTTCTTTGACGAACTTTTCCAGCGTGAAAATGCCGAATTCACATATTATTCCGGTGATGAGCTTTCGGTCAATTTTCTCGAATGCGTAATTCTTTATTGTGACTCCTTTCGGCGCATCCGCCCAAATCTCTTTGGGCGAACGCTCTTCTATCTCCTCTTTCCAGATATTTGTCGTACGGGGATCGAATTTCCACGAATCCGTGCAGATGTAGACTGGAATATTGTATTCTTTCGCAATGACGCAGACAAGCTCCGAGCCGATTTTGTTGTAGACTTTGAGATCCGAATCGATCGCGTCAGCGCCGAGGAGAACGAGATCGCATTGCTTGATCGCGATCCGTGCGGCGCTGTCCGGATAGTGGATGACTTTGACGCCGTGCTTTGCGAGCTCTTGCGCAGTGATCCGTCCTTGCAAAAGCGGACGCGTCTCTGTATTGTGCACCGTTATTTTTTTGCCAGAGACGACTGCATCGAGGATGATTGCAATGACAGCGGACGAATGACAGTGCGTGAATATGTGCGCGTCGTTCTTTAGTTTTGATGAGCCAATCTGCGGCAATGTGACAATGACATGATCAAAATGTTTTTGCACCACTCTTTCTCTCGTCAAAATGTCCGCGTGCATGTCATTCATCGACTTGCATTTTTCTGCGCGGACATCAGAGAAGAGAAGACCGAGTGCATTGCGTAGCGCAGGCTCTGTGGGCCGCGTCGCAAAAAGACGATCCCGTGCGTTCTGCAATCGTCGAAGGTAGTCTTTTGTCGATTGCAACGATTTGAACGCTTCGTTCTCTGCGGCGAGAAATGCACGCACTGCTTCGCGCGCGATAGATTCAGCCCCTTGGATCTTGACAGATTTTATGTCTGCCTCTATGCGCAGAAATGTTTTATCTAAGATTGGCATGTATGCTATTCCCCTTTTTTGAGAAAATACGTCGTCATAAGTTTATAAATATACGCGCTTACGACCGAACTAAAAAAGGTTGACCTATAATTGACTAGATAAGTTAGGGAATTTAGAATTAACTGGCTTTTGGCCGTTGTTGCGAAATTGCGCCGTACATTTTTTCGTAATAACCGATTGCAATATCTAATGTGTCAAAGACATCTTTACCAAATCGAGCGAGATGCGTTTTCCATTCCGGATGTTCTTTGTTTTCCATCAAAGGAGCATAATCATTCTTGACTTTTCTCGCTAACTGACAACTTGCCATGAAAAGCAATAAATTACTGTACGCTTGCGGATTTGATGTAACATCATTTGTAGAATATGTGAGACCTAATCCTTCTTGTACTAAGTCGAGGCAAGCTCTTTGAAATAATTCTGCTTTCTGCTCATCAGAAGCTAATCTTGCTTTAAGAGCAATTCCTTTTGCCTTATGCAAAAAGAATTCTCGGCCACCTAATACATATGCAGCAATACCATCGTCAATTGCCATAATGAAGAGGAATAAACCGCAATTTATATTCGTTTGGGAATATGATTTGCGTTGATCCTTCCTCTGATTCTTCTTTTGCCGTCAGTAATGAGCAGCGGAAGATCGCTCCCGCTCTTTTGTCGTGCAGCTATTGCGTGCTGCGCAAGTCAACAAACTTATAAAAGAATTGTCGTTTCCTTCCGATATGAAAATCACATTGCTCGGCACGAGCTGCATGGTTCCGACGAAGGAGAGAAATGTCAGCGCGACGTATCTTGAATATAATGGTCAAGGCATCCTCTTCGACTGCGGCGAAGGAACGCAGCGGCAGATGAGCATGGCAGGTATCTCGCGCCACGATACGAAACGGATCTTCATCACGCATTGGCACGCAGATCACACTGCTGGTCTCGTCGGTATGCTGCAGACGATGTCTAACGTCGAGAAAGAGCATGTTGAAGTCGATATCTACGGCCCGCTCGGAACTGCGCAGCGCTTGCAATCATTCCTCGACGCAACCGTGAGCGAGCAAGACATCGAGATTCGCGTGCATGAGCTTGAACCTGCGAGCAAAATATCAGTCGCCTGCGAAACACCATCGTATACTATCGAATATATCTCGCTCGAACACACAACGCCGTGCGTTGGCTATCGTTTTGTCGAGAAGGATCGGCTGCGAATCAAAGTGAATGAGATCGAGAAGCTCGGGATCCCGCAAGGACCGCTCCTCGGCAAATTGCAGGATGGCAAAGACATTGAGTGGAAGAAGAAAAAAGTGAAATCTGCCGACGTCACATATCTCGTCGCGGGAAAAACATTCGCATATATCGTTGACACTGCATTCTGCCCGCAAGCAATCGAGCTCGCGAAAAATGCAGATCTCCTCGTCGCAGAAGCGACGTTCACAAAGGGCCAGGAAGAGAAAGCGATCGCATCAAAACATATGACGAGCACGCAATCCGCGCAAGTCGCGGCGATGGCTGACGTGAAAAAACTTGTGCTGACTCATATCAGCCAGCGGTACAAAAATCCAGCCGATATTATCGAAGAAGCAAAGGACATTTTCCCAGACACACAGATCGGTTTCGATTTGATGACAATAAAATTGTGAGGTTCATGAGATGCCTGCAATTGAAGCTGAAGAGTATGTCCATCTCCCTCGAGGAACAGTTTTTGCCAATCCTTTGTATTATCCAATCGTCACCCCTCAAGGTATTGATTGGCATTGCGAGTCTGCGAACCCACTTAGTCTTGTCGCTCGGCCACACGATGAAACGTCTTATTTCGGAATTATCCATAGAAAATTGTTTGTCAAACCGCCACTCATCGCACGTTTTTTCTTGATAAGAGAATTTGAGCCGCTCTATTTTGCGCAGGCACTTGAAGAATTGATTGACAGACAATTAATAGCTGAAAAATATATCGGCGATGCGTATAATATTTCGCGATCCGCGGTAAACGTTCCGCCTGCGTTCCAGAATGTGTATGTTGTAAACAATGGCAATAATATCTATATCAAAGAACCGCCGAAAGATCCGTCGTTACGCTCAAATAGATTGTTTGCGAGATTAAGTTAGTGGAAAGTTGTCCAAGATCAGGAATCAAATGACATTGTCTTCGCAATCATACGGTGCTACTGCAAACTCCTACGAGAAAATTTTTGACAGACATTTTTCTCATCTGCATGTCGCTTCTGGCGAGGTAGTCTGAATGGAATGATTGAACTACAGAGAGATACGCGGATTCGGCTCGCGCCAGCCCATACTTTTGCTTTATCTGTCGCAGCGATTGTACCATACGACTTGCGCGCTCATACATCTCATGCGCCGCATCAGTTTGAGCGCTCGAACTGGCATGATGTTCTAGATGCTTCTCAGGTACTGTTCGCGCATCTAATAGTCTTCGCACAAGATCATTCAATGCATCATGCGATAATTCGACCATATCATCAAATATACCGTACGGAAGATTTTTGTCTGCGAATCTAGGAAACTCGGTTCCAATCTGCACTCTATTCCAAGTGTTTTTCCTGTGAACAAGAATCGCATTATCACGGCTTATTTTTCGGTTGTACACAAAAATGAGATTGGGCACCGCGCCATCCGGCGGATTGAGTGGAGAGACACAGTTCACCGTTAATTCTGAAAGATAATGTGAATACAAGTCTTTCTGATAAACGCCAACGAAGCCATGATCTCCTGCTCTGACAACATCTTTTGCAGGTATTTGATTCTTGTCGTGCGCGACGCCAGAAAATATCTCGCTCAATGAACCAGTTGCGTATGAAAAAGCAAACATCACAAATGAGGACTCAGGAGTGGTTAATAAAAGTTACGTGCAGCTACACACACAGAACGCATCAAAGAATCTCGACATCGACGCAGATACGATATGTGCGGATGCCTTGCGCGCCGCAAGTATAGATGCCAAGCACTTTGTATTTGAGTTCGTGCTTCTTGCATGCAGCATCGATGCGCTGGATCGCGGTATCGAATTCATCTTCGTGCAGGAAATCGTAATAGTGGATGATTGTTCCGCGTTTTGAAATGGAAAGCGCGTCATCAAGATATTCGTGCGCGGATTTGGGCAGATTCATGATAATGCGATCATATGTCCGCGGAATATCTTGCGCGAGATGTTTGTGGTCGAGAAGCAGCGGCAACACTTTATGCACGTCGCCGCAAAAGAGATGGACATTCTTGAGTTTGTTCGCGTGGATCGTCTCTTGCGCATATTTGTGCGCGATCGGATTTATCTCGATGCCGACGATCGATTTCGCTTGCGTCTTTTTGCCTATGACTGCGCAGTACGGCGCTGCTCCGGAGAAAAAAACCATGATATTTTCTCTCGTATCCATAGTATTTTTGCTATTCTCAGCCGCTTTGACAAGATTTGCGATGCGCAATCGCTCCGTCGATAATCTCGGCGAGAAATATACTTGCTCAACATCGACGAGCATGCGCACGCCACTCTCGACGTGCATCGTCTCGCGCGTGTCGACGCCGGCGAGGAATTTCATCGGCTGCGTTCTGTATTGTCCTTGATGCGCGCCGTCCTTTCGCAAGACAGTTTTTATGTTTGCATTAGTTAGGATGAGCGCGTTTGCGATTTCTTTTTCTTTCTCTCGCAGCTCGTTATCAATCTCGAGGATCGCGATTGTTCCAACGGTATCGTATGCAGTCTTGAGTTTTTCGAGCTGCTCTGCGGTGAGAATCGATTTGAGTGCTTGTTTAAGGGTGAGCGAGCGTGCGGTCTTCGTGAAAAAATCGTCTGCGACTTCTTTGCATGTCGCGCCGTTGATTGTTTCGCCAATTGCGATAGGTGCTATTACGGGAAAAGAGATTGTTGTCTTTGTTTTTTTGAACTGGAACTCTTTGTCGAGCAGAGAATCTGATTGCAACACATCAATTACACGTTTTGCATCCGCTAGTTTTGCGGTGATTGCATATACCATGGGAATTGTTTCACGGGAATTCTTTTACTGTCTTTCATTGAGAGATACCCTCGAATCTTATAAAGATTTATAAGATAAATCCTAAGATGATTGACAATCCGATTTAGTAAAACGGCTGCGTAATAATTAGCAATAGCCAACAATCGTAACAATTTGTGCTCACGAGTAGAAAAAATGAAAAATACACAAGGCAATTCTGGAAAAGTCGACCGAGCGACGGAGCGAAACAATCAGATAAGCGATGAGAAACTTGCGAAATATTTCGATGTGACTCGTCGTGCGCTCGCAAAAATAAAATTAGATGCTGATGTTGTTGTCGATGCGCGCAAGAGCGGCGAAGATTTTCTCGATATGGCGCAGCGATATTTCGACGATGCAAAACATTTTGAGAAGTCTGGCGATTTTGTCAATGCGTTCGCAGCGCTCAATTATGCGCACGGATGGCTCGATGCTGGCGCGCGGCTCGGATTCTTCGATGTTGGCGGCGACAATGTCTTGTTCACCGTCGATGATGCGCATGTCGCTGCGATAAAGAAACGAAATAACTGAATCGCACAATAAACGATCTTTCAGATTTTTCATTGCAACTGTGACGCTCCTCCTCAAGGCGTCCTCGTCACTTTTTTCATATCTTTATCACTTTTGAGTAAATAATATAAATGCTGGTTTTATCTCAGCAATATGACTTCGCAAATTCCCACCCATTTCTTGTCACAAGTCGGAAAACTTGGTGATTGGAGTGTCGATGAACACATTGTCTATTCAGACGATGAACTGATTGTTGGTGCAAATAAATCGCATCCTGCGCTCTTCAAGTTTTATGAACTTTCACCTGCGAGTCATCTCAAGCGAGACAATGCTGAGCATCGGTCTGAATTGAATGCAGCACGTGAAACTTGCGAACATTTGCTTCTTGCTGAACCTATCGGAACTACCGGACTCGGGTTTGCGATTTGGTCGCCGAACATAAATTGGCTTTCGTTGTATGGCTTTGGAAAAACTTTGCAGCCATCAGCTAAGAATTTTCCACACATAGTCGATCAGAGATTATTCTCCTACGATGATCCGAGGAATATCGGAAGCACGCTTCACGAGCAGGATCTTAAACCGAGCGGCGCATTTTGTTCGCTTGAAGGAGAAGTGATTGGCATCGAATCTCAGGAATTCAATGAATTTGTAGCGAGAAAACAACGCGGTGTGCCATCTGAAATGGCTCTGAAATCATATTTGAAATCCCGCGCACTCGGCCGTATGATTTCCCCAAACTATCATTTAGACCGTGTGCAGTTCTAAGCCAACGATATCTTCGCAAAAACTTTGCAGATTAATTCGATTACGCAACAATTTGAGCTCATCAAATTTATAAAGAGCCTCAAATTCGTCTGTTCAATGGCTATAACATCGAAAAAATCTGCAGAAAAAGTAGAAAAACCAGTCGCCAATGCGAATCCTGCGACTGAAAAAACGTCTGCGCATCCAACGCATCCAAAAAACGATGCATCGCATTCATCTCAATCATCAGCATTGACTACACCTCTTGCAGTCGAAACGCTCGCTGAAACGAAGAAGCAAAAACCAGCGAAAAAATCGACAGCCAAGAAAGGCGAGGATAACGCAGGCAGTCCTTCCACAGGCGGTTCTCATTCGCATCATGCAAATGCAAGCTCAACTTCATCGCATGCTCATCCGGCTCATCACTCTGGTGCGGGAAAAGACGGAAAAGAAATCACCGATAATCAACCTGTCGTCAACATCGGACTCGTCGGTCACGTCGACCACGGAAAGACGACACTGACACAGGCACTCTCAGGTAAATGGACGGACACGCACTCTGAAGAAGTCAAGCGAGGAATCACAATCAGACTCGGCTATGCCGATGCAATTTTCTACAAAAATACGCAGAGCGGCAAATATTCGACGAAAGACAAAGACGCTGAGAGCGGCAAACCAAACACACCAGTTCGAAAGGTCTCATTCATCGATGCGCCGGGCCACGAAAGCCTCATGGCAACGATGCTTGCCGGTTCGATGATCATGGACGGCGCGCTCCTTCTCGTATCCGCAAACGAAACGTGCCCGCAACCGCAGACAAAAGAACATCTTGCTGCGCTTGAAATGTGCGACATCAAGAACGTCATCGTCGTCCAGAATAAAATCGACATTGTCGATGAAGCTGCTGCACGAAAAAACTATCAACAGATCAAAGATTTTCTCAAAGGAACTCCATACGAGAATGTCCCGATCATCCCAGTCTCCGCAGTCCACAATATCAATATCGATTATCTCGTCGAAGCGATCGAGACATATATTCCGACGCCAGCACGCAATCCCAACGATGTGCCGATGATGCTTGTCGCACGAAGCTTTGACGTCAACAAGCCGGGAACAGAGCCGTCAAAACTCAAAGGCGGAATTTTGGGCGGAAGCCTTGTCAAAGGAACGCTCAAGATCGGCGATCAGATCGAGATCCGTCCTGGACGTATTTTCGAACAGAAGAACAAGCAAGTCCACAAATCGTATCTCACGACGGTCACGTCAATCGTCACGGGTTCTAAAGTCGTGCAATCAGTGCGGCCTGGTGGTTCTATCGCAATCCTCACAACACTCGATCCGGCGATCGTCAAAGCAGACAAATTGACTGGTTGCGTCGTCGGTCATCCAGACAAATTGCCGCCAGTGTGGGATACACTCAAACTCGATGTCCATCTGCTCGAGCGAGTCGTCGGTTCCAAAGAAGCGAACGAAATCGTCGAGCCGCTGCGAAAAGCCGAACCACTGATGCTCAATATCAATTCAGCGACGACTGTCGGCATCATCCGCGATCTTTCACGAGGAGAGATCATCTGCCCGCTCAAATTGCCGGTCTGCGCTGACATCGGCAGCCGAGTCACAATCTCTCGCCGTGTCGGCAATCGTTTCCGATTGATCGGCTATGGAATAATAATGGATTATTCAGAATAGAAATAACTATTATTTTTGTTGCACGCTTTTTCTAAGTGCCGCTTCGTGATTTTCACGTTTCGTTTCAGCTAGCTCGACATCGACAATTAAAAGAGCCAAATTTTCTTGAGACCATTCAACATTAGTTGCACCAAGGGCTCCAAGTAATTTCTCAATTCGTTCACGCTCTTTCTTCTCGACATATACAACGAGAAAGGGAAGTTTATTGGCAAACTTTCCAATCTGAGCACCATCCATGACATGCTTGAAATAATGAACTTCACCGGTGATGAAAAGTGGTTTTAATTTTTCTGCCAGTGCAAGAATTGAGGGATATGCTGCGCTGACTATGTATTTTCCGTATGGATGAAAACTTTAGAGTGGATTATCTCGGGAATAGTGGATAAAACTTATTCCTTGTTGCCACACATCAATTTTTGTGGAGCGTTGTTTGAAATCCCAAAACCAGCCCATTGCAAGATATCGTTACAAGCGCATTATTAATTTATTGCTGAAGTACGCGACGAAAAAGACGCGAGATTCTCATCGAGGGTGTACGCAACATTTATAAACAAACTTCTGCAGAATCCGCAACAATGGTATCAGCATTCGGAAATGCAATCGGTTTCTTGGCGAATATCGGACTCTACGACGTCATCCTGCCGTTTCTCTTGACTTTTACAATCATCTATGCAATCCTAGATAAAACAAAGATTTTGGGCATGGATGACTTTGATGGCAAGAAATATCCGAAGAAAAATCTCAATGCACTTGTCGCGTTCTGCATCGGTTTCTTGGTCATCGCGTCAAAGAACCTTGTCTCGCTCATCAATACGACTCTCGCACAGATTGTTGTCTTGTTCATGATTTGCGTATTCTACCTTGCGCTCGTCGGTGTTTTCTACAAGGACAACGTCGAAGACCAATTCAGCAAGAGCTGGAAGACATTCTTCATCGTCACTTTGCTCATCGCAATCATCCTCATCTTCGCGAACGCGATCACGCTCGCTAACGGCGACAGCGTCCTTGTCTTTATTTACAATCAGCTTGCATTCAATATCGATAGTGCGATCGTTTCGACGATTGTCCTCATCGCGCTCATCTTGGGCGCAATGTTCTATGTCGTCACACCGCCAAAGCCGAGCGGTGCAGGAAAAGAGGGAGGAGATAAAAAATGAGCGTTCTAGATCAAGGATTCCAATCACTGATACAAGGAGATGTATTCGTCATATTGCTCCCATTCCTGCTCATCTTTGCAGTTGTGTTCGGTATTTTTACAAAGGTAAAGATTTTCGCTGAAGGCGAGAACAAGAAGTTTGCGACAATCATCGCACTCGTCATGGGTCTTACTGCCGTATTCCAGCACTACGTCAAAGTCGGTGGTGAGAGCTATGATATCGTCAACATCATCAACGGCGCGTTGCCACAGGTCGCGCTTGTCCTTGTCGCAATCGTGATGCTCTTCCTCATCCTCGGATTGTTCGGCAAAGTGCCAGCGATCGGCGAGAACAAAGCATCAGTTTGGATCGCAGGCGTTGCGATACTAGCAGTCATCTACATTTTTGGATCATCTGCAGGTCTTGGCTGGTGGAACTTGCCGTATTGGCTGCAAGACTACCAAATTTGGTCGCTCGTCGTAGTCATCCTCGTCTTTGCGCTCATCATCAGATATATCACTGGTGACGACAAGCCGAAAGATGAAACAAAGACGACGCTTGCAGAATTCTCCAAGCTCTTCAAGTAAGGTAATACTTTTATTTTTTTATTGTTATAAACACTACAGCAAAAATAGCGGCAGACACTTTCCATGGCAACTACATTCATCGACACCAGTCTTCTGACAGGAATGCAATTCATCTTCTCATTCATCCTAGTGTGGATCATTGTGTACTCCGTCCTCGGCTTCACACAGCTTTTCAAAACGAATCAAGGTCTGAGAGGACTTCTTGCGATCATGGTTGCGCTGCTCACGCTCGCATCGCCAAAAGTGCTCATGGTCGTCTCACTCATCGTACCATGGTTCTCAATACTCTTTGTCTTCATCGCAATGCTGCTTCTTGGCGTCATGCTCTTTGGCATCGAAGGAAAGACAATCACGAAATGGGTCGAAGAGAAAGACAACGTCACTGTCAATTTCATCATCGTCGTTGCAGGAATCATCTTTATTGCAGGTCTCGGTTATGTTTTCTTCAGCGGTGGACCAACGACGCAGCAGAATGTGACGCAGACGACAATCACGTCAGCAGGCACAGTAACGACAGCAGATGTCGGCGGCACAGGTGCTGGCGCATTGATGGCAACGCTCTTCCATCCTAAAGTCCTCGGAGCAATATTCGTCCTGCTGCTGGGTCTCTTCACCATCTTGCTCTTAGTCAAATGAACCAATTCAGCAAGCGTCGATCTGTGCGCGTGCGCAAATCATCGCAATCACCAGCACTGCATCTCGCAGTCAGTGGAACACCTGGGACTGGAAAGACGACGCTCGCCAAACGGATATCTAAACTTTTTGACATACAATACATTTCTCTTATTGATTTGATTCTTGCGAATAAACTGCAAGAACGATATGATCGACGCGCAAAGACATACGATGTCTCTGTTCCAAAGGTTGAGCGATTTTTGCAGAAGAATCTTGATCGCTCTGATTCCTATGTCATTGATTCGCATCTCGGACAACTGCTGCCGAAAGAAATCGTTGATTCAGTCGCTGTCACAACATGCAAGCTTTCTGTGCTCGATAAACGATTGCGCAGACGCAGATACAGCGCGCAGAAGAGGCGAGATAATCTTGATGCAGAGATATTCCAAGTGTGTTACACTGAATCGATCAATAACAAGAAAAAAACAATAACGATAGATTGCACAAAAAAAATGAGCGACGTTGCGCTCAAAGCGCGTCTGCGTCCTCTGCTTCGTCGTCGCTAGATTCGACCTTAGCAGCCGCTTTCCCTTTCTTTTTCTTCGGGTCTTTCATCTTTTTTGTGATAGCGATCTTTGCGTGGCAATCTTTGCATTCGATGAGATATGACGGAACGCCTTGGTATGTCTTTCGCTTGTATGGTGTCGTCGCTTCACCAGACTTGCCACATTCCGGACAAGTATATTGCGCTTCGAGGGTGAGCGATTCTTCGTGCGGCACTTTCTCTTCAGTGAATCCGCATGATGGGCAAACATAGGCAGTCGATCGGATCTTGACTTTTCCTGTAGAATCATCGACAGGTTTTCCCATGAGTGCTTTCTTGCACTTCGGACATTGTTTTTTGTAGACCCAAGCTTTGATCGACAGCTTGTCTTTTTTCCTGTTCGTGAAGTAGAGCAGATCAGTTGTTGATGTCGGAATTTTGAGTGCCATTGTGACCACCTTTTTATTTTCTTGACCAATCGCACACGCAGCGCTGCGATAGTCATCGCGATTAGTCTGAGCATCAGAACTTGATTTATATAACTTTCTTTCGTGATATGCAAGAGAAGCTCAAGTATGCTCTCACACACTTATTTCTTGCCGCGCTACTTATTGTTACGCACTTATCATTCATATCTCATTTTTCTTTTATTTTCCGTATTTCTCTTTTTTTGCTGAAGGTGAGAATAAAGATAGTAATGGGAGCGATGATGATGAAAACGATGACCAAGGAAGAATAGAGCGCAGTGCGAGAATGAGGAAAATAAGAAAAACGACGCACGCACAACAACAGACGAATAAGAGATGGCAGGAAAGAAACCAAGAGCGCGAAGGAATCGCGTCGTTGCTGCACCGTTCAAGTATCGCGCCAGTTATACTCATTTCACACCCATGTTGCTATTATCTCCAGCTGCGGAATAATTCCCATACTTTCTCGTCAGAGATTGGCTGCCATTCTTTGTGCATGACGTCGAATTGCTTGTATGCGATGTCTACCAAGAGCGGATATGATGTCGGGGCTTTGAGTTGCCAAAAATGAGCGCTTGTTGCGCTTGTGTTCACGAGCGCGCATGCATGGTTGACTTGCCGACCGTGGCAATCAACTTTGACAGAGACATAATTCGCCGACAAACCGGCAAAGCGCGCCATCGAGATATAGAGATATGCCATCTCTCCGCATATCCCTTGCTTATTCTCCCAGACTTCAATACCTGCGACATAATCACGGTCTGCCGCACGTCGATCTTTTCCGTATCCGATGCGCTCGACAAGATAATCAAATATTATTCTCGGACGCTGCTCTTTTGGAAGACGGCTGAAGACGCTCGCACGACGGACGAGCTGCGCATCAAGCATCGTCGGCAGCGAAACGCTCGCGTCGCAGATCGCAATGCGATAGCCTGCGGCGAGCGCTGGGTTGAGGAGCACGGGCTGATCGATATTTGCAAGGAGCGTCGCTATATTCGTGCGAGATGCGTTCATGCTTTTTCCTTATGTTCCATCATTTCTGCTCTCAACTCTGCCCTCAACTTTTTCTGCTGTAGATTGCGCGCTCGAGCCCGTTTCCGACAGATGTCCGACGTGAGAGGATTGCGCCGTCGAGACGCTGCAAGGCATTCGCGACGGATGTCTGCATCGAGTCGGTGAACCGCTGCATTGATTCAAGACCTGCTAGAATGTTGCCAAGCTGTTCTGCGCTGCAGCCGAGCGTGAAGTATGACGACGAGATCCGCTCGAGCATCGACGCATAGCTGCATGTGTCGACTGCAATCTTTTTAGCGGTTGCAAGCGAACCAAGGAGCAAAAGCTCGACAGCATATGAATGAAGCAGATATTCTTTCTTGCGGGCGATTGCGCGTTGCGCGACGGAATGGTCACCTTGCGCAAGAATTGTGCTGATACGTTGGTCATGTGTCGAAAGAAATGCATTTCGTTCTGTTGGTTCCTCGATCGACTGTTGCAATTGCTGCAGCAGCGCAGCCGGCGAGAGCGTATTCATCGTTTCGGCGAACAGATTTTTTGCGCCTTCCAGCTTGTGCAATTCGTTGCCGAGCGTGAAAACATAGCTGTGTGTTTTCTTCAGCTCGCTCTGCGTCTGACCGATGATCTCATTGATGCAGATGCTGTATTCGTGCATATGTTGCATCTGCAGATTCACCGTTTCGCGCAGATTCGGCACTTGATAATCGACGCCGACGATGCGCAAGAGTCTGCTTGCGCCAGAATAATATGCGTTTGCCATCGACGAGTTTGCTGCGCGCATGCCTCGATTGAGAATTATCTGCGTCTGTGCGATTTCTTGTGCGATGTCAGAGAGCCGCTCGTAACCATTCCTTATGCTGAGCAGAGAATCTCCGCTCTGATTTGTCTGACCCGTTTGCGATGCTCTCGGCGTCATTATCATGTCGAGAACTGGGTGCGCAGAAAATGACGCGACAGGTTGTATAATTGGCCGAGCAATTGCGATATCTAGTCGTTCTTGTTGTCTATTGCATTGCAAGTCTATTCTCTTTGCAAGTCCGTCGCGCAGCAAGAGAATAGTATCTTTCGTAGTCTGTGCATTTTGTGATAGTATTTTCTCTTGCGGAGTGTTCGTTTTTGTTTCTGCGTCAGCCATTGTTCATGCTCTCATATGTTTGTGTTCTTCAGCACAGTTCTATCCGTCCCTATTCGTTTCGCTTTTTGTATATTTGGTGACCTAAACCGCAAAATTGGATGACTCGTAATGTTGTTATTGCAATAATGCCGAAAAAATCAACTAGCTCAATGAACTAGCGTAATCGATATAAACCATGAAATTTGCTGAATGAATCAGAATGGTATTGCAAACAGTCAGCGGTTTTTTCATCGGACCGCTCTACATTTATTTCTATGGCATCGTGTATGCTGTTGCTGCGCTTTGTTTGTATTGGTTCCTCTCGAAAAAGAAAGATGCAATCGGAATCACGCAACGCGCTGTTGATGAGTTGATCATCGCGGTGCTCATCGGTCTCATCGTCGGCGGGCGCATCTTCCATTTCCTCATCAATGATCCCGGCGTTTTCATCAGGGATCCACTGGAACTGTTTCTGATCCGCAACGGCGGAATGTCGTTCTTCGGAGCGTTGATCGGTATTCTATGTGGCGTCGGGATCTGGTATCGTATTCAGCTCAAACTGCAAGGTGGAAATAATATTGTTGCAAACAGATTGGAGATGAAACGGAAAATGCTGATGATCCTCGACTTGGGAAGTCTTGTCGTCTGCATTGCACTCATCTTCGGTCGGATCGCGAATTTCCTCAATCAAGAATTGGTCGGACGGATCGCTGACCCAAAACTTGTGCCGTGGTGCGTCAATTTCGCGACGGCGAGCGGTTGCCGTCATCCGTATCAATTGTATGCAGCTGTGTCACATCTGCTGCTTGCGGTTGTTTTACTTGTCCTTTATTTTCGCAACGCAAGAACTGGGACAATCATCTATACGTTTTTGTTCGGCTACGGCGTGCTGCGCTTTGTGACGGATTTCTGGCGAGAGGATCCAATCGTCGCGCTTGGTCTGACGGCGTGGCAGTTTTTTGCGATAGTTCTTGCCATTGTCGGTGGCTATTTACTTGTTCGCCATCTGCGACAAGGTAATCATAGTGAGAATGAGTCACAGACTCAAGCAAATGTGCAACAGGTACATAAACATCATAAACGCAAAGATTAAAAGCAGTGTTGCTGATTATCACATCATAGTACGTTATTATCAAAAAATTATAATCATGTTTGAAAGAGGAATTCTGTGGTCACTATAAAATCTAAAAACACGAAAATACATTCAAGCGCAAAAGCGACTCAGCGAACGAAATCAAAATCGAGCGGCAACAGCAAAAATATTGTTGATATGACTGCATGGGTTGTTGCGAAACGGACGATCACGGCATCTGCTGTCCGTGGCAAACGTGTTCTTATCCGCTGCGATTATAATGTGCCGATAAAGAATGGCGTGATCGGCGATGATCTTCGTATCCGCGCAAGCTTGACGACAATTTCGTTTTGCCTGAAAAATGGTGCGAAACAGCTCATTCTTGTTTCTCATCTTGGTCGACCAACAGAGAAAAATAAAGAGGACTCGCTGGCTCCGATCGCCAAACGACTTTCAGAATTACTGCGCGAAAATGTCGTTCTTGCACCGTCATGTTTTTATTCTGAATTTACTGCGCTCGGCGCAAATGCTGTGAATGCCAAAGTTGTGTTGCTTGAGAACGTCCGATTCCATCTACAAGAAGAGAAGAATGATGTGGCATTTGCAAAGCAAATGGCGCAAATCGGCGATATCTATGTCAACGACGCATTTGGTACTGCGCATCGTGGTCATGCGTCAAACAGCGCGATAACTCGCTTCTTACCATCGTACGTCGGGCTCTTGATGCGCAATGAATTAGCAAAGCTTGGCCTGGTGACGTTCAAACCGAAACGACCGCTTGTTGTCATGCTTGGCTTCGCCAAGATTTCTGATAAACTTGATGCGCTCACTGAATTACTCAAGCATGCAGATATCGTTTTGCTCGGCGGCGCTGTCGCTTTCACATTCCTTGCTGCGCAAGGGAAAGAGATCGGGAAAAGCAAAGTTGAGTTGGACAAGATTCCTCTTGCTCGGACTTTGCTGCGCAAATATCCGACTAAAATTATTCTGCCGCTCGATGTCGTTTGCGGAACAGGCATCGATTCGCCGAAGTCGCTCATTTTCTCTGTCGAACATATTCCGCCGGATCTCGCAGGATATGATATTGGTCCGCAGACTGTTGCGTTGTTTGGTTCGTATCTTGAAACAGCGAAAACAGTATTCTGGAACGGACCGGTGGGCGTTTTTGAGCATCCGCCGTTTGATTTGGGAACGAATGAACTGGCTCTCGCTCTTGCGCGTGTGACTAGATCACGCGGCGTACTATCTATAGTAGGCGGCGGCGACACTGCGTCGGCCGCGGCGCATGCTGGCGTTGCCGAAAAGCTGACGCATATCTCGACTGGCGGCGGCGCATCACTCGAATTCATGGAAGGAAAACCGCTTCCTGCAATATCTGCGATATATAAGTCGCAGCGCCGCAAATAAGCTGAATAGAGGCTTTCTTTGTTATTTTGCAATGTTTTAGCCAATTCTACCTACAAAAGATTAATTAACGAGCGTGTCTTTCTTTTGTTTTCCGATGGTAAAAAAGCGTTCTCACAAGAAAATGAAGAAATCAGGTTTCGCCCTTAAAAAAACGAAGAAGAAAGCATCTAAAAAAAGCTCACTTGCAAAAAAATCCCGTAAAAAGGGCGCAGTTGCAAAAAAAGTACGAAGACCGGTTATCAAACGAGTTCCGAAACCGCAAGTCACGTTCATCCCTGAGCCTTGGTCCAAAGTCGCGAAGTACAAGAAGATCAAGAAAGATGGTTATGGCGGTTATTGGTAATTTTTAGGATTTTTTCTTTGAGTTTTATTTCTTGGATGATGCATTTGTTATTTTAGGTAGTCATAGGCAGTACTTATTTAAAACAAACCGTTGCAAATAGTATAATGACTGATTCGCAAATCTTGGCGCCATTCTTAAGACGTGCTATTGAATTTTTGAATAGTCTTAAAATTAAACTGAACGACAAGCCTGATGAAATTACCGAAAAATTAACAATTATCATACAAGTAGATCGGCAAATCACGCAAAGAATTTTAGACTTGCGAGCCACGCAAATCCATCCTGAACTCTACAAAGAAATTTATGACTTTCTTGACTCATTCCAGAATCAAATAAGGAGATTATTAGCACGAAAGGTTGCTGCATCAGACATATTAAGTCTGGCAAAAGACTTAGATCGTTTAATTTCGCACCTTAACCAAATAATTTTCCTTGAGGAAAGAAATCAGGCAATCGCTGCAAAGACTCAGTTTAGTAGAGATGTTTGCCATCGATTTGCTCAGCAATTTGATCAAAATGGCTATTATTTTGAAAACATAAATCAAAGAAATGCATTTTACCAGCTGGTGCAAATCGTTGAAGAGAGTTTACAGTTACCGTTAACCGCAGATCGAGGGCAAGCAAGTCTAAGATTTCGAGCAGTCCTTGATGCGTACTTTCCTACTGCCGGCATTCCAACAAATTCCCCCTCGTCAAATCATAAGTTTTGGCGTGCAAGTGAAGACAAAGATTATTTTTTGAAAGCGTTAAAGTCCTTAAAAAATAAAGGATATCTCGATATTTTGCAAGGATTGTTCACCGTTGATCTAGGGTGCGGCACGGATAATGTTGTCGACTACTATGCTCTTCATTCGTTTATTAAAAATGCAATATACATCGGGGTTGATTTAGACATTAGAAACTTCGTTATGCGATTTATTTGCACACGATACGGGGACCATACAACCGAAGACTTTCTGCAAAAGGTGGATATTGTTGGAGATAATTTTGGATTCACGGATCTTAAGTTCAAAAAGTTGGATGGATATGTTCTGGCTGATATGCACAAACTTCCGCTTCCGGGCGATTGTGTTGGCCTGTTACTTGTCAATTATACTTATACTGATAATTACAAGCGTGACCTAAAAAATCGAGGGCAGTTCGTCGGCGCTATAAATAACAACTTGTTGGTTCACGAAGTATTAAGAATATTATGCGAGGGAGGAATTTACCTCACCAATAATGTAGGCAGCAGTATTGGTGGGCTTGGCGTTTACCAAAAGAAAAATGGAGCATTAGTTGATCTGAGTCATGAGCTAGGTACGATTTACTGATTGATTCTTCTTTGTTTATACAATTAGGTGACACTCTAAATTTCAAACACCCTAAATCACTCGACAACGGCGCCACATAATATCAAAAAAAACTACAGCTGAAAACTATTTCGTCATTTCTCGTCTTAACAGACTTCCTTTGTCGTACAAGTTCTTCACGACAACGCCGAACTTTCGCGCTGGATCGCAGACGAGTCCGAAGCCGAGTATCTCATGCTGTTTGTTCTTGACTAAAACAAGCGTGTCTCGATACGCCGTCGGCTCGATGCCGCTCGCGTCGATGATATCTCTGCCGCACAGATAGAGCCATGCGACTTTGTCATCGACGGTTATCGATTGCTTCGTTTCTCTGAGAAAGAGATCGATGAACAGCGCCGTCGGGCGGAATTCATTCTTGACGAGCTCGCCCAAGATGATGCCGCCGCCAATCACCGGTTGTCGTGCGTCGAGCACTGCAGCTTGCGCCGGCGTGAAGAGGAAGAGTTCCTTATTGATCGCCCGCAGGACGTGCGTCGGCGGGACGACAAACGTCACGCCGAATTTCTCGCAGAATTGTTCGATTGGTTTCATGGTGGTTATTGTTGTTTTTAGGCGAATATTTTGCTGACAGTGATGCGGTAAAAATCTGCTCGTCCCGAGCAGAGCGAGCGTCGAACCGCCTGCATGAATCGGCGGTTCTCCTGAGAAATACCAAGGCATCACTGTCCGTGGTTATCTGTATATGTGATTATTTTATTTAATCGACGAGCTCGACTTCGATTCCAAGTCGGCGCTTGATCTTTGAGAAGACGCTGTGCTTCTCTGCTTCAATGTTAAGTCCTTTGATCATAGCTTCTTTTGCTGCAAGATCAGTCTTGTTCGCTGCGATCTTCTGATCGATGAGCTCAAGCTTGCCGGCAAGGTCTTGGAGATCGAGATCATAGAATGAATTGCGATAGCGTGTGTTCGGGTTCTTGACGGCAATCTTCTCATGGCGGTATCGGTCGTCGTGCTCGATGTCGCTCATCTTTATCTTGAGACGGTTCGCTTCGAGCTGGAGCGCTTTGATATTCTCTTGCCGTTTGACGACGACTTCTTTGACGCGGCTGACTTCTTCCATTTTTTTATGGACATTGTAGATGCTGCGTTGGATGGAGAGATATGTCTGGTAATCAGAATCTTCGAAAATATCGTTCGCTTGGCGGACATTCACTTTGATGCGCTCAAGGATGTCGTGGCAGTGTTTTGTCTGCACCGGCAAAAGTTCTGAGAGCGATCGATGTCCGCGAGTGAGGATGTCGTCGCAGACGGACAAATATTGCGGCATCGTCTCGTAGAGATCTTTGATGCCAATCGTGTCTGTCGGAGCCGATTTGACTGCGTCAGTGATAGAATGCATCGCATTGATGAGCAATTTGCGATGATCGATTGTGAGTTGATGGATGTGGACTTTGGCTTCTGAGACAATCGCTTGCGAAAGTGTGATGCTTGCAGAGTCGAGCTCTTGTGTGAGGTCTTGGAGCGACTGGAAATTTGTCTGCACTTGTCGCTGCACTGGTTCGAGGACAGTGCGAAACTGCAGATCGACCCATTTCTCTAATTTATCCATGCGGACAGCTGCGCGCTCATACTTCGGCTGAGAGCGGAACTGATTCGCAAAACGATTGAACCATTTCATAGCAAAAAGAGGCAGTATAGAACTTTATAAATCTATTGCCGACGAGAAACAGAGAAAGAAACAGAATAAAGATGGCAAATGATGACACCAATGGGAATCTTTTGTGGATGTACAATTGCCGCGAACAGCGATATTGCAATGGTATGGTGGGAAAGAATATATTATTTCGTCCAAAGCCATATAAAGCGGTCGTTGCTAGAAACTCAGTTGATCAGACGATGCGAAATATGCTGCGGCAAAGAAGCAGAGCAATCAGGGATTGAAATAATCAAACCTTGAAATCTGCGACGTTTGCATCCTGAGGATCCAGAAAAAATGGCGAAAGCGACAACAACAAAAGTGTCTTCATTCCTGATTTCTCGCATCAAAGGGATCATCTTCGATCTTGACAATACACTTTACAATTATGAACCAGCGCACCGCGCAGGTCTCATCGCGAGCCATAAAAAATATCCGGTGAACTCAAGTTTTGCGAAATATGTCGCAAAGTATGAAACTGCACGGATAAACAACGAGCAATTCCTCTTCGGTACGGGCTCGAGCCATAATCGTCTATTGTATTTCCAACGAATGCTCGAGGCAGAAGCCGATGTTATGGGGGATACAACTAATTCGTGTTTTTCTCCAAGCCTTGCTCTCGAGCTGACGAGCAGTTATTGGATCGCGTTCATCAAAGCGATGCGACTTGAACCAAACTTGCGAGAGACTCTTCTGTTTCTTGTCAGACGATACAAACTCGGCATATTGAGTGATCTGACTGCCGACATCCAATTCGCAAAAATCACTGCGCACCGATTGTGGCCGTTCTTCGATGCAATCGTTGTGAGCGAAGAAGCTGGCGCCGAGAAACCGAGCATTGTCGGGCTGAGGATGTTGCTGCGAAAGATGCATCTGCACGCAAACCAAGTGATTCTCGTGGGAGATAATCCGGCGGCAGACGGACTTTGCGCACAACAATTACGAATTCCATTCATCCAAATAGTGCGACCAGATATGCAACATATGAAAAAAACAGGAAAGGGCGCATCAAATAAATCGGGTATCAAGATATGGCGAAAAATAAAGAAGCTGCAGGAACTGAAGACAATTCTCGCGGCGTAGTCATCACATTCGAAGGGATAGAAGGATGTGGCAAGGGCACACAAGTCGCAATCTTAGCTGAGCGTCTCAAGAAAGAAGGATTCCCCGTCTCCATCCTCAAATATTATGAGCCTGGTGGAACGCCGCTCGCAGATCATATCCGTGCAATCCTCAAGCAAAATATCGACAAACCAGGGCAGCAAAGCCTCGTCTCGATCGGCGCGCTGCTCGCGACGTATGAGATGGATCCGTTGACGCAAGCATTTCTTTTCTTTGCAGCGCGTGCGCATCAATTCCACTTCAAGCTCAAGAAAGAGATTGAAGAAGGAAAAATTGTGATCCTCGATCGTTCCGTCGACTCGACGATTGTCTATCAAGGCTATGCGCAGGATCCGAGCTTGATTCCGTTGCTGCGCGCGAACAACAATGCATGCCTTTCTGCGAACGGCATCCGTATCGCAAAAACAATCATCCTCGATATCTCCGTCGAAGTCGCGATGTCACGCATCGCTGATCGGAAGAAATTCGACCGCTTCGATTCGCAGAAACGTGAGTTCTTCGAGAAGCTGCGCGACGGATATATGGCGGAAGTCACTTTCAGCAACAGCGATAAGCTTTCTGCGCAGCGAAAAAAATATGGCGAGGAGAAAGGGCGCATCATCGCGATCGATGGAACTCGCACTCCTGAAAAGATTGCGCAAGAGATTTATGAGATTGTCCTCCCCCTTATCGCCAGCACAACAAAACTTCCGCAGTTAGGCTCATTCGTGAAGAAATAAAAAAAGAACAATAGTTTTTGATAAAGACGACTGTACACATCTTCGTGCACGGCAAATAGCAATGGATTTGGAATATTTTATAATGTACTATTCTTCAAATATAAATAAAAACACGAGTGATTAATGACGTTAGACAATAGCAAAATACAATATGTGCGAACATTGGCACATGCGTCAGCTACAACGCGTGAAAGATGCATTTCTCTCTTTAATCTTAAGAAAGGATATGATATAATGCTGGTTAACGAGTCGTCCAATACTGAATTATTTAATAAAGGCGCCAAGAATGTCATTTTACTCATCAATCAAGAGATCAAGATATATGAACGAATACTCCGCTGGTATCGGGCGGCTCATCAATTTGCAAGATATGAACAATTTCTTGAACTTGCAGAAAGTGCAGCGGTAGAAAAACAAGCAGGAGAAATTCTTGTCGAAACCGTCAATAGCGCAAAAAGTATCGACACAGATATTATCAGCACATATGAATCTTTGAAAGAACAATGGTCTTCGTTGTCTGAAAATAAGATACAGATGAAAATGTATTACGCTGCACTAGACAAACAACAAGCACTCATGAAAAGCATGGCTGAGAAAACAGAGCGTCTCAATAAACTAATAATGCCATTGTTCACAAAGTATAAGCAACTCATCATGTTGAGTATACAAACTATGATCGGGTCAGAAATCGCCTTGCGGACTGGCGAATTAGCAATAAAACGTTGGCAATCAGATATATATGCTACTTTTTCAGATGCAGAGAAAATTATGTTTTCAATGACAAGCATTCAGATGAGCGGTATTGCAATCTTTGCGGCTCTATTCACGCTATTCAATTTGTATTGTAAAACCCAAGATAAGCGAATATGGGAGCAGTCAAGTGATGCATATGCCGCATTTCGTGAACGTATTCGTACTCTTTTCTCAAGAGACGATACGAATATTCCGCTGGAATAAAAAATCGAATTGCGGCAGTACTTATGCATTTGACCATTTCTCAAAATTGCCTCTACATATTTTTATCTGACTGTGCCGAAGAGGAAGACAAGCGTCACAAGCGCGAGGACTGAGATGAAGTCCGCCGTCAAGTTGAATGCTTTGTAGAAGACCTGTCGACGTTTGACGGTGAGCGTTTTATGCTTCGTATACGGTTCGACGAGAAGCGAACCAGCCGGCAAACCGTAGAGAAAAACGATGCTTGCGAGCAAGAATACTGCGCTCGGGTCTTTTGACGTCATCAGAAGAAGGACTGCTGCAACGACATAAAATTCTTGCAGATGAAACGTCCATCTCTTGTGAACGACGCGAAAGAAAATATATGTGATGAAGAGGAGCAAGAGCGACGGCCACTCCTCGCGCATCAAGTAAATGACTGTGAGAACGAGGATGAAGAACAGCGCGTCTTTGCCGAGCTGCAGATATTTTTTCCCCGGCGTGAGCTCTTCGGGTGAATTGATGCCGAGCATGACGCCGACATAGAGCCCGAAATAGCTGACGATGAGCGCGAAGACGAATTGGAGGACGGATAACATATTCATGCTCTGTCCGTTTCTCGCTTAATAAAAGTGACGAAAAGAAAAGATGGACCGCGAGAAAATAATTCAGTTCTCTTTTTCTTTCTCTATTATTGCGACGTACATGAATTTGCCAGATTCGATGTATTTTTTCACTTTCCAACCCGTTCCTGCAAGTATATTCTCCATCTCTTTCTTTGAGACAAGCAGATAGTCGAACCATTCGCCGATATAATTCTGGAATCTGACTCGTATTTTCAATTGACCAGCCATCCTTCCTCTTTTTTTATTCAGTCTGTGATATGAAAGATGCAAGGAATTAGCAGTATTATATGGGTCGTTGCTTTCGGCGATGATCAGTGCGTCGGGAGACGTGATTCTGTGCATGACTTTGAGCAAGCGCTTCGCTTTCTTGAAATCGCCGAACAATCCGAAGTTATTGCCAAACATGATTATTGTATCGAGCGAGTTTGGTTTGAATTTGTCGATTTTCTCGATAGGCATGATACGAACTTTCTTGAGCCCTCGCTTTTTGCATACTGTTATCGCAAGCGGAGAATTGTCGATGCCGGTGACGTTGATATTCTTTTTTTGGAGATAGAGCCCGACTCTGCCCGCGCCGCAACCGATGTCAAGAACGTTCCCTTTTGCGAAACGAATCGCTTTTTTCTGCCACGCTGGCCAGTCTTTGAATTGTGCGAAATAAGATTTTGCGCCGCCCGATAATCCGACAAAGCCATCGTCTCGCTCTATAACTTCATACGAGTCTTTGCCATTGAATGCTGCCCAGACTTGTTGACCGTACGCGTCTTTGTTCTTGTGCATGAGCAGTAGTACGACTGACGAATCTTATAAAATTTCTGAGTTGCATCAAGAAATAAAAAATTAATGAGAGAAAAATTTGAAGCTACGATTTAAAATTAATGAAATTAATCAAAGAGCGTTGAGATACTCTTTGACGGCTTTCATCACTTCGTCGAACTTTGTCTCTGCGCATCGGAATGTGCCGGCATGCGGATGTCCGCCGCCTTCAACAAATGCGAGCGGGCATTTCTCCTGCACGATCTTGAGCAGATCCTGGAAGTTGAATGGCGTCTCATCCTGCGCGCGGAATGTGATCGAGTTCGGAGATGTTCCTAGCATCACGAGCGGTTTTGGCGCTTTCTTGTTCGTGATGAGATAGTCGCTCATCATGCTCACGATATTTCCGAGGCGTGGATACATGTCGCGCAACGTGAGATCCGAAACCGGGAAGAGTGCGTACGAAATTTTGTTCGTCTGCTCGATCTTGATGATCGGCATCGCTTGCGCAATGATGCGCTGCTCGCGGACTGCGAGTTCCGTCGACAAGAGATCGATCGTCGCAAGCTGTTTGTGCTTGTCGCCGCCGAGCAATGTGTCCATGAGTTCTCGTCCTTCGACGCCGCGCAGATTGTGCGCGGTGAAATCAATGGATTTTGCAATCTTGAGAAGCAGCTCACGATCATAGTTCGCGGATTTGACCATTTCAAAGTATGGCGCTGCGCGATCTTCTTCGACGCGGTCGCCGACGCAGGATATTGCTGCGAGCAATTCTTCGCCTTCGACATCAGGATTGATCATCTTCGATAGCTCTGCGCAGAGGATTCCGGCGCTGTATTCGCACTCAGTCTTGAAGTGGAGCGGATTTATGTGCTTCGTGACGAGTCCGTCGACTGTCGGATCGATCGGGTGATGGTCGATGATTGCTACTTCACAGCCGTAGATCTGCAGCTGTTTGATCGGCAAGATATTCTCTGGTCCGCTGCCGAGGTCGACAAGGAGGACGAGGGGCATCTGTTCGCCGAATTTTTGTTCTAGCGAGAGGAATTGTGCGATGTCTTTTGTGACATCTTCGAGATTGTAGAACGGCGTGACGGAGGGCATTCGTTTGTATTTCTCCCAAGCTGCCTGCTTTTTGTCGTTGACGGATTCGATGAGCGGGATGATCGCTCGTTCAAGACCGATACCGGCGCAAAAACCGTCGCAATCTGCATGATGGCGGATAAAAATGCGGCGTCGATTGCTGATCGCTTCGCGGATCGTTTTCGCAAGCGCGAGCATCTTTGGCTTGAGATTATCGAAGAAATCTGCGTTCGCCATGAACTTCGCTTCTGCGTTTGGCTCTGGCGAGATGAATCGGTCGGCGAACCGTTTCATCGGTGGCCGTGCGCCGTCTCGAAAGTTTGTGCTTGCGCTGTTTGAAAAATTTGTTGTGTTTGTTGTATTATTTGTTGGTTGATTCATTAAAATCACTGTTTTTGTTCGTACACAAAGGTACGTTTTGTACTGAGACAAAATATTGTTCACATATTGCGTTTGTTGCGCAACGGATTAGAAATTGAAAATT
>CAZGJY010000002.1:0-17783 GCA_964525725.1 uncultured Methanosarcinales archaeon
GTTCCCGCTGCTGGTTTATGCTGCGTTTGTGAAACAAGATTCAAAGTAGTATTTTGGTCCATTAAAGGTTTTATTCATGGAAAACTTGCTAAAAGCTGTTTTGCAAATACAAAATATCATTGTCACTAATCAGGATAAAAACCTTTTTGCTGCATTAGATTCAGCTAAAATGTCTTTGATCCAGAGCATGGAGCAAAGGCGAGAAACGCTCTTGAAAAAACAAGCCTATCTTTCTGTTCTTGCTCTCAGGCAAGAAATCTTGAACAAAAATCCGTTGCCTTATCGAGACGAATTGATAAAATTGAATAATCTTCTTTCTGCTGAGCTGTCTCTAGAATCACTTCAGCTAAAATTGCATTCTTTTACTTGTTATCATGGTTCAAATATGTCCGGGCTTCACGTAATGACGGCGGCGCAAGAAACAACTGTTGGCGAAGGAGTTTATTGTACGACCATTGAAGCAGCAAAAAATTATGCGCGAAAGCGCGCAGTCACGAGAGGCGGAGCGCCGATTGTGTATGAGTTGCAGATTCCGTCTTGTGTTGTTCTGGATTTGCGCGACAATTCTCATTTGCGTCTGGTTGCTGAGAAGTATTTATCTGTTGTTAAAGAAAAGATAAATTCTCAGAATATTTTTTCTCACAATGATGCTCTTGAGATTTTAAGTGTGATATTTGAGTCCGCAAAAACGGGAAACATCACTCAGAAGCACATACATTTATTCGCAAAGCAATTTAGCGACTCATGGACTGCATTTTTACTCAGAGAAGGATTCAGCGGACTTTTTTGTCATGAAGGCGGAGAATCTTTTGAGTCGTTTGTAGCACCGTCTAACAATCATGAGACTTACTTGTTTTTCAATCCGGCAGAACTCATAGTTACTCGCGAAATTATTGTGAATGAAGATTAGCCTCAAGATAGTCATTTTATCTTCTGCCACGTATCTCTATATAATCGGATTGGAGTTGTTCCGTCTTTTCTTTTTCTAAAATGCCATTCCCACGATTGTGCAACAACCCAAGTGTCGAGCATACTTATTGCGCGCCATCCGTGTCGCATTATTTTCACAATAATCGGCCAGTATACTTTCGGATTTGTCAGCAAGTTTTGTCTAATAGATAATAACCATCCTTCTGCTGTATAATTATAATCTTGAGTGCCGTCTTCTCGTTTGACGAGTTCGAATTTCCCTTTTGCGCATTTTTCTAGCTGGTCTTTTTTTGGATACCAGCCACCGAGATCCTCGAGCAGAACTCGTGCGAAATGAAAGTTATCTGTGCCACGTTTGAATGCGGAAGAACCTCTGACTATCTGTTTTGGATCGATATTGCTGTTATCGTGCATGATTGTCGTCACAAAACGTCCTTTCGGTTTGAGAATCCGATGGCATATCTTGAACATTTCAGCATATATTTCATCTGATTTCCCGTCAAGCGCATCCTTGACTTGCACAAAATGCTCGATGGAACCGTTTGCAATGATACAATCAAATGTATTGCTCCAACTCTCGGGGATATTCTTGTAATCAAGCAGTTGGACATTTAGTCCCATAGAGTGTGCTCGCTTAACTTGAAACTCTGAAATAGTTATTCCCACGCCGCTTGCTCCTCGCAACCCGGCTCTTTTGAGAACTTTGCCATAACCGCAGCCGAGATCCAGAACGGTGCTTCCTTTTTCGCATTTGGCTTCGTCAAGCAAATATTCCACTTGGTTTATCTGCGCTTGTTCATATGATGTGCTTGGATCATCATTGTATTTGCCGTCGGTAAAGTCAATGACACCGCCGACTGGGGCAACATCGAGCAAATCATAACAAGTAATGACTGTCTTAGCTGAATTTTTGAGTGGAGAATTCATTTTAATTGCCAAAAATCAGTTATATTATTTTCCGAGCAGATCGTGCAATTCTTTCTTTCGCTTGATGATTGTGTTTATCCGCGACTGATATGCATCGACTTCTTTGCTTTTCGTGTCGCGCTCTTTTTTGTTGTCGATATCTATGATGTCTGTGTCTGGGTCGCTCGGATGGATGTGCGACTCACTGACCGATTTTCTCTCTCTCTCGATATTTGATGCGAGTGCATGTAAGATAGACTGAGGATATGCTTCTGTGTTCACCTTTTCATTCGGCTTTGACATCGATCGTTGCTGCGCGGGAATCTCCTGCTCTTCATCTTCTTTGAGCTTTTTCGCGTCACGCACTTTTGTGCGGATCGTGTCGACGAGTTCGGGCGGCTCGATGTCTGCGAGACGCTCTGGATTGACGGGCGCAGCATTGATCACGCCGCGATCCATCTTTCGATCGATGAGTCCGTCGAGAATCATTTTGTCGGAGAGTTTCATCTCAATGACATGTTCGACGATGCTTGCGACTTCTTTCTGCGTGACGAAGTGTATCGGTTGCCACAGCTCGACATATTTCTGCACGGCGGTGAGATCTTCTTTCTTCGCAGTACCTTGGAGCTCGCGGATGATCTTTATCATGTCGTCTTTGAACGACTTGAGCTGGTGCTTCATGTCATCGATCTCGCCGAAGAGCGTCTGCACATTCGTGTTCGTAGACTTTGTGACTTTGAGTGAATCCTCTTCTTGGATCTCAAGCTTGCGACGCACGTTCATGACAGCTTCTTCAATCATGCGCACGCGGCGACCAAGACTGTTTATTTGGCTGATCGTGTCTGGATTGATGCTGCTTGCTGGCGGTTTGCTGCCGAAAATAGAATTGAATGAACTTGATTGCTCTGCCGGCGGCAATTGATTCGGATTTGGTGGCGGTGGAAGGTCCATGATTCTCTTTT
Organism: uncultured Methanosarcinales archaeon; assembly: GCA_964525725.1. Taxonomy (GTDB): domain Archaea; phylum Nanobdellota; class Nanobdellia; order Woesearchaeales; family DATGWN01; genus DATGWN01. The sequence continues at coordinate 2,799 of CAZGJY010000002.1, forward strand.
TGTTCTTTTTAGGCTGTTTTCTTTAAAAATGTAGGGGAACCGCAAGGGAATATTTATATAGTAACTTTTGGAGTATTTTATCTCGAAGATTTATAAACGACGTTGTCGCAAAGTATCACATTATACCAGATAAAATCAAGTAAAAGGGGAAAAGAGGGTAATTCTTGGTGGAACCATACGAGTTGATCCGCGAAGGCGAGGAGATCATTCTTCATATCGACTTCACGCAAGTCACTTTGCCGCCGACTATTGAGGATGATGCACGTTCGTTCGAGCGTGTGATCAGCTACCTGCAAGAAGTGAAGGCGGCGACGAAAGTCATCATCAACCAGAACCGCGACTATGAATATGATTACGATCAGACGAAGATGCTCATTGAAATCGCGCAGCTGCATACAAATCTGATTTCACACAAATTTTTGCTTGAACACACCGGCGGAAACGTGATGGGTCCGGACGGGAAACAAGTGCCGGCGTATGTCGCGAAAACGCTCAATCAATATTTCTTGCAACTGCAGACGCTTCTGTTCCAGAAATACAAAGGCGATCCGCTCGGCACGTATGTTGAGCTCAAGCGGTTGCTGCGTCACAGTCAAGTCAAATTGCAGAACGCATACGATCCAGTACTCGCGTCAGCCGAACAGACATATCTGCAAGCGCTCCAATTTATCCTCGATTCAATGGATCAGCTCAAACTTATCTCGCTCGCAAAACCGCAGCTTGCGGGATACGATGGAAACGATCGCGATATCTATCGGATGTTCTTCACGCCAGCGATCCGTCCGGATTTCATGTTGACGCGCTTGATGGCAAGCTACCCGAAAGATGCGCAGGAAGTCGACTCGTTCCTCGTCGGAGATACTGAAGTCACCATTTTCAAGCTTGCAGACAATGTCCAGTATATGTATCATATCATGCCGCCGGAATTCAAATTGTCCGATGAGATGTATGCGCTTCTCGATGAAGCGAGAACGATTCTTGCCGACCACAAACCGCAGAAGTCTGAATTCACTGATCCTGAGCGCATGCGCGAAGTATTCTCAAACGTCGGCATGGATCTGCTGCAAGAGCTCAGTCAAAAACGCGGACTCAATCTCTCAAAGCGTGATCTGCAAATGTTGACACGAATCATCGTGCGCTATACCGTCGGCTTCGGGCTCATCGAAGTATTGCTCGACGACGAAGATATGCAAGATATCTCCGTCAACAGCCCGCAAGGACCGACGCAGATTTTCATCGTGCACGGAAAATACGACGAGTGTATGACAAATATTTTGCCGACGAAAGCAGAAGCAGAAAGCTGGGCGACGAAATTACGTTTGATATCCGGAAGAAGCCTAGATGAAGCCGATCCGATCCTTGACACAGAACTTCTTTTCCCGACGGCATCAGTCAGAGTATCCGCAATCACATTCCCGCTCAATCCGACGGGACTCGCATTCAGTTTCCGTCGACACAGAGATCGCCCGTGGACGTTGCCGCTCTTTGTCAAGTACAAAACGATCAATCCGCTCGCTGCCGGCCTCTTGAGTTTCCTCATTGACGGAAGCCGTGCGATCCTCATCGGCGGTACACGATCGTCCGGTAAATCGTCCATCCTCTCCGCCGTGATGGTCGAAATCATGCGACGATATCGCATCATCACGATTGAAGATACGCTAGAATTACCTGTCAAACAATTGCGACAGCTCGGCTACAATATCCAGCAGATGAAAGTCGCGTCAGCGCTCGGCGCGAAGAACAGCGAGATGGATGCGTCCGATGGTATTCGATCGACGCTCCGTCTCGGCGATTCTGCGCTCTTCGTCGGTGAAGTTCGTTCAGGCGAAGCAAAAGCACTCTATGAAGCGATGCGTGTCGGTGCAGCAGCGAACGTCGTCGCAGGAACTATTCACGGTGATTCGCCGTACGGAATTTTCGACCGTGTCGTCAACGATATCGGCGTTCCGAAAACGTCGTTCAAAGCGACGGACATAATTGTGATCGCGAATCCGATCCGCTCGGCAGACGGACTGCATAAATTCCGTCGTGTTCTTTCAATCACTGAAGTCCGAAAGGACTGGCTCGAAGATCCAAATAGCGAGCACGGTTTTGTCGACCTGATGAAATACAATCCCGTCACCGACGAGCTCGAACCGACGGACGCGCTCATTTCAGGAGATTCCGACGTGTTGAAAACGATCGCCGGAAATATCAAAGAATTCGCCGGCAACTGGGACGCAGTGTGGCAGAATATTTTGCTTCGTGCGCGAGTCAAAGATGAGTTGATGAAAGAATCGGCAATGAACAACGACGCAGAAATGCTGGAAGCACCGTTCGTCATCGCGGCGAACGACCAATTCCACCGGCTCTACGAAGAATTACGCTCGCAGATCGTCAACAAAGAATCAAAAAAGTTCAATGAAGATCTCTTCGTGCAATGGAAAGAATGGCTGCAGCGCGAAGTCCGCCGCCGAAAAATATCAGCAAAGAAAAATAACAAATCGATTTCAAGCATTTCCGTTGATGAATGAAAGTGATTGCCGAAAAAATAACTGGCTGGAATCGTAATTGATAACTAATTGGTACTGCTCTTATGTCAATAGAACCGACGGACGACGTCAAGCGAAAATATGAGAAGAAGATAGAGTCGCAGTTCAAAGATACGTTCACGCCGCAAGATTTTGCGCAACAACAGATCCTCTCCTCACAATATATCCAGTTCAAGCAAGAGAACCAATACGGTCATCTCAATCTTTACGAGCAGGCGTGCAAACTTTGCGCAAAATGGTTGCCGCTCACGCCGGACGCGCAGAAAGCAAAAGTGCTCGCCGCCGATATCGAGATGTGCCATATGCAATTCACGCCGGCGGGCGCGACTGCGTTCGCGATCATCACGCCGATCGCGCTTCTTATTATTCTCGCGCCGTTGCTCTATGTTTTCACGTCGAGCATTTTCCTCGTGTTTTTCGTCGTGCTACTCGCCGGCGCACTCATCTTGCCGCTGGAAAATCTGCCGTCGTATTTCGCGCAGAATTGGCGCATGCGCGCAAGCAACCAGATGGTCCTCTCTGTGTTCTATGTCGTCACGTATATGCGTCACACGTCAAACTTGGAGCGCGCGATAGAATTCGCGTCGTTGCACCTCGCGCCGCCGCTCTCGCTTGATTTCAAGAAGATCCTCTGGGACGTCGAGACGCATAAATTCGACAATATCCAGCAGTCGATCGAGAACTATCTGTTCCGCTGGAAAGAGACGAATCCGGAATTTGTCAATTCGATGCACGTCATCATGAGTTCGCTTTATGAGACGAGTGAGCAGAAACGCCAGGAGCTGCTCGACAAATCGCTCGATCTCATTCTTGAAGAAACGTATGACAAAATGTTGCATTATGCGCATAATCTGCAGTCGCCGATCACTGCGTTGCACATGCTCGGTATTGTTCTTCCGATCCTCGGCTTGATCATTCTGCCGCTCATGGTCAACTTCATCCCTGAAGTCCACTGGTTCTATATTTTGATGATGTATAATATCTTTTTGCCGCTCGGCATTTTCATTCTCTCGAGAACAATCCTCTCAAAACGTCCGTCGGGATATGGTGGCATCGAGGCTGATTCTAATAACCCGGAGATCAAACGGCGGATGAACCTCGGTCTGACAATCTTTGGCATCCATTTCAAGACGCCGGCGCTCAAAATGTGTCTCATCATCATCGGCGTTTCGTTGCTCATCGGTTTCTCACCATTCATCATGCACGCGATTGGCATGAACGATATCGGTTTCGGCGCGAAAGTGGGAAATACTGATTCGATCACTGGCGTCAACGATCAAAGTCCGTGCGGCCACGAATATTGTTTGCTCGGCTATAAACTTGGAACGACAGATCCGAACAAAGGCGTCGAGATCGGTCCATTCGGTCTTGGCGCGACGATATTAAGCCTCTTCATTCCACTCGGTCTTGCATTCGGCATCGGCTTCTATTACTATATGCAATCAAAAAACGTCATCGAGTTCCGTAACGAAACGCGAAAGCTTGAGGATGAATTCACCGGCGCACTCTTCCAACTCGGTAATCGCCTCGGCGATGGTCTGCCGCCGGAGATCGCGTTCGCAAAAGTCGCTGAGACGTTGCCCAATTCTCGCAGCGGCGATTTTTTCAGAATCATCTCTCATAATATCCAAGAGCTTGGTATGAGCGTCCACGAAGCGATATTCAATCCAAAGTCCGGCGCTCTTGTCTTCTATCCCTCGACTCTTATTGAGAGTTCGATGCGAATCTTGACGCAAAGCTCGCAGAAAGGTCCGAAGGTCGCTTCGAACGCGATTGAGAATGTTGCACGATACATCAAAGAGATGAACCGCGTGAATGAACGATTGCAAGATTTGATGGCAGAAGTCATCGCGTCGATGAAATCGCAGATCAGTTTTTTGACGCCGATCATCTCAGGCATCGTCATCGGCATCACGTCGATGATCACGACGATTTTGTCACAGTTGAGCGGTCAGCTCGGAAAACTTTCGTCGGGCGACGCTGCGTCCGCGACGGGGCAAGCCGGCGCTGCGTCTGGTCTTCTCACTCTTTTCGGGGATGGCATTCCGACATTTTTCTTTTCAATGATTGTCGGCATTTATGTTGTCCAAGTCATTATTTTACTGTCGCAGCTGATCAATCAGATCCAGAATGGCGTCGATGTTGTCAATGAGCAATTCTTGATCGCTGGCAATCTGATCAAGGGGACGGGTTTGTATATTGTTGTCGCATTTGTTATTATCTTGGCGTTCAATCTTCTTGCCGGGCATATATTGTCTGCTGTGACCGGATAATTGATATCTTGAACGTTACAAGATGCTTTGGAATATAACAGCAATTAACTTTATAAAGAATTATTCCAAAAAAGTCTCATGCCAACGCAATTATCTCAACTTCTGGATTTGGTCGAGAAATGTGCAGACACAGAAGCGCAGCTCTGGCAATTATTATATCAAAGCACATCTAAAGTCACAATTGCTCATTCTAAGCTTGTAATGCAAGTTCAAGAGTTTCGCGCGGAAATTGAATCTTTGCAACTTGAAGAAAAAATAGTTTCTCAAATACCTGAGTTGAAGCAAGTCAGATCAAAAATATCAAATGAATTGCACAATCTAATCGCACTTCTTATAGAACAGCAGAGAAAACTACATATTTCTGCTACTGCTGATGTCTCAGATATTGCTGCGATATTGAATGGCAATAAATCTGAAGGCGTAAATCTCTCTGAATCGTCACGAACAATCTTGTGGCTGACTCAATTGATTCAAAATGATCTTGCTTCTGCATTGATCAAGTATTCAGCCTATAACTTGAAACAACGAGATAATACGCTGTTGGATCGGAGAATAGAATTTTTTGTGGGCGCACCCAGAGACAAAATGCCGCAGCTTCGGGCACAAGGATATCGTCCCGCTTCGTTCGCAGAAATCATGGCAACTCGTGTTGAAGTGTATCGGCGGCTATTGGCAAAAGGACTGCCTTCTGATGAATTTAAAAAAGATGTTTCTTTCCAATATTGGTTTTGCAATCCGTTCACGTCTGGAGACGCATTTATTTACACATATGATGACGGAAAAATCGCAGTAGGCAGAAATTCAGTTTGGCTCTGCGATACTCATAATGCAGATTTAGGTTTTATGTTTTTGCCTAGCTTTGACGAAGGAATTGCAGTGGGCCGCAGAGAAATATCCAAAATGAGCAAAGATCAAGTATTACAGAATCCAATTTGGCAAATTCTTGCTGGTGATATCGATCTGCTCAAAGATTTTGTGCATGTTGTATTTGAGTTAGATAATTCAAAAAAAATGAGAATCTTTTTTACGCAAGATACAACATCGAGTCCTAAAGGCATTTTATTGAATGCAGATCAAATTCGCGGCGGCGATGGTCTTGGTGTTGAAGGCTGCCAACTTCATCATACAACTAGTCGTTTAATCGGCGTTAAATACTAAATAATTTATTCTTCAGCATTCAGTGCTTTGCGAAACTGACGACATATCCATTATTGTCTTTTATCGAGAATTCTGTCGAGCCGTATTCAGTGTTATACCTGTCGACGATGATCTGCGCATTTTCTTTCTTTGCTTTCGCATAAATTGCATCGAGCGTTTTCTTATCGGGAACGTCGAAATAGAGAATGACGTTTTGTCCTGTTCTCTGCTTTGCAAAGAGCTTGACTTCAGGGCTTGTGCAATCTTTTGTGAAAAACATCACGTCGCAGCCATCGATGTTCGCCAACGCCCATGCGCGCGGTGCAGCTTGTGGGACGCTGATTATAATTTTCGTCGGAACAAGTTTTTCATAGAATGCAATTGTCTCTTCGATATTTGTGACGAAGAGTTCTGGCGTCAGTTTGAGTGTCATTGCATGGGTTGTCAGCCGCTATACTTTTAAATGACTTTGCATCCCATTCCTTCTATGGCACAACTTCCAGTCGCAGTGTATTCTTCACGGCAGATCATCGCTCACGATAGCGACGGTGCCCGAGATCTGTATGTGCGATCGTTATTTGGCGAAATGAAAAAAGGCGGTTACGTTGTTTTCATGCCGCTCGAAGCGCTCTATCTGCTTGAGAAAGATCGTCTTGCGATTGTTGATACAAAAGGCAAATCACTGTCATTCAAACAACTGTTTGCTCTTTGCGCGAAGCGAGACAAGCAATTGATCGCTCGTTACGCTGTCTATGTCGATTTCCGAGATCGTGGCTATGTCATCAAGACTGCGCTTAAATTCGGCGCAGACTTTCGCGTGTATGAGCGTGGGGTGCGTCCGGGTGAAGATCACGCGAAGTGGATCGTTTTCGCAGTCAACGAATCGGACAAATTGTCATGGTACGATTTCTGCGCGAAGAACCGTGTCGCACATTCGACGAAGAAGAAATTGCTCATCGCAGTAGTCGACGGAGAAGGCGATGTGACGTATTTCGAAGTGAATTGGACGAGACCGTAGAATTCTAAAAAAGTAAATATTCAACTGTAGTATTATTTGAGATATCCTTCGCGCAACAATCTTTTCACAGCATATTTTGTGCTCGGATTCATTTTAATCTCGCCGTACTCTTTGCTTGTGAACCACACATATTTTCGGAAACCCGATTCTAGGCATATTCGTTGTGAATAATTAGCGGGAGTCGCAAGATGCACTCTATTCTCGACGCCATTACGACAGATGCAGAACAATGAATCGACAAGAATGTCAAGGGACGTCTCTTCTTTTGTCTCTCGCACAGCTGCTCCGCGTAATAACTCGCCTGCATCTGGATTGCCGCCCGGTAATTCGTAACGGAATTTGCCCCGAGAATTAATGCGTCCGATAAGGAGGACTGCGCCGTATTTGATGACCGCTGCGCGCGCATTTGCTGAGCTTTCGTGTTTTGTCATTTTATTGATACTCTGTTAACTCAAGCTCTTTTTTTGACAAAGGGAATGCTGTGCGATATTTAAACGCAACGCATTTATCGATATCCATCCAAACGTATTTAAACCGCAATTTCAGGGTTCTTGATGACGACAATATGCCAATGATCAAACCAGACCAAGTTTTTGCGCTCATCCAGCAGATCGGTCCCGTGTTGCCGACGGATATCACTTCTCGCACAGGTCAGAACACTATGATAGTCGGCGCGATCCTCTCGACGCTCGTCGCAGAGAAACGCCTGAAGATAACAAACGCAAAATGGGGGAGCTCACCGCTGTATTATACTGATGCGCAGATCGAACTCATCCAGAAAATCTATCCGCAGCTCAACGAGAAAGATCGCAAGGCATTCGATCTGCTCAAGTCGCAACAAGTGCTTGCGGATTCTATCCAACAACCGCTCATGCGCGCGTGCCTGCGTCAGATAAAAGATTTCGCAATCCCACTCACCGTGACGGCGCCTGATGGTCAAGAGTTTTTGTTCTGGAAATGGTATTTGCTTCCTGATGAGCAAGCTGCCGCGATGATCAAAGAGATTCTTCTGCCGCAGTTCGAGAAAGAGACGGCGCCCCCAAATCCACCTCACTCATTGCCAACAACGGCATCAGCTGCAAGCGCACCGCAAAAATCAGCAACATCTGCACCATCCAAGCAATCGTCACAACCTGCAGCTCAATCTACTGCTGCTCCAGCTCCTGCGCCTGCGTCGAAGAAGTCTGCGGCAAAACAGCATTCTCTCGTCGAAGACGAATTCATCGGCTCGCCGCTGCTAGCACAGAAACAACGCGATGCGCCAAAAAATGCAGGAACAGCTGCGAATGTTCCAAGCGCTGCGTCTGCAGCATCGGCAGCGCAATCTTCGGCGTCTGCGTCAGCGCCGCAATCGCTGCAGGCTGCGCTCGGCTCTCTGCAACCACTTCCGACGAACGACGATTTCTTCACACTAGTCCATTCAAAGCTTGCAGAAAAACAAGTCGCAGTCTCGTCTGCTACCGTCGTCAAGAAGAACAGCGAACTTGATCTGCTCATCTCTATGCCGACGCCGTTCGGTCATGTCACTTATTACGCAAAGGCGAAGAAAAAGAAAAAGTCAACGGATGCCGATCTTTCTGCCGTCTATGTCAAGGGACAGATGCTCCATTTGCCGACTGCGTACATTTCCCTGGGTGAATTGACGAAGAAAGCGCAAGAGATGCAGAAAACGGATTTCGCCGGCGTTCTTGTTGTCAGGCTCCCGGAGTAATATTTCTGGCTATTTTCTCGACGAAAGCATCCAATACTTATTTAAAGCGCAAAGACACAGACAGCGTCTTAAATGCATGTTCCAACAGATGTGACGTTGCCATTCTGCTCCGAATTTGAGCAGGATCGAAAATTTCTCGAACTTGCCTACCAGCTCAAGTACCATGCAATCATGGTTGGAACGCAAGACAAACGATTCATTCCACTTGCGTCACAATACGCTCGATTCCCAGAAGTTGCCATCCATAGTTATTATCTCGGACTGCGCTGGAATCGTCCGGTGAGTTTTCACGAATCTGCGCATTCGTTCGCGCGTGAAGGACTTGAGTCTGGACTTGAAGCACATCTGCAGAATCTTTCGTTTGTGAAACCGCCGTGCATGAATCTCACGCTGCGGCTCCTCAAAGTCGTTTGTGCACGTGACCTTGATTTTGCGCACGAGCCGCTCGGCGAATATCAGCCCAAAGCGATGGCGCCAGTTATCTCTCTGCCGCCGCCGCAAAATTATGAAACGCCAATCGTCGTGTCGCACGGCGAAGAAGCGGTCGCAAGATATCGTGCTGCATAAATCAACACACAAGTCGTATGATGTGTGTAATCTATTTTTTTATTTGGAATCACCGTAGCAGAAATGCCTTAATACTTCTCGCAATGAAAGAAGCACTTTCTCCTCGACCTCGCCAGAAATCAAGTACTCGTTTGCTATATCGACGACTTCGTGCAGAGTGTCTAAATAATATTGTTCATCTTCAGATAACTCCATTTTTTTGAACATAATGTCGTTTTTTGTAAATGGTTTTATTTTTTCAGCGGTCGCTATTTCTAACGCAAGCTTTGTGCGTTGAACAAGATCGTTTTTCCCACCAAAAAATAAAAAGAAGTTATCTGAATATTCCTGTAAAGCATCAATCATACCTCGACGAAACGTACGATATCGCGCATCAACTTCGCGGATATTTATCTCGCGCAGTTTTTCGAGGAGCAAGCGTTTCCTCGGATTCTCGTTTTTTCGTCTGCCGCTGAGAAAGTCAAAAAAGCCCATATTGTTCCAACCATATTTGATAATAATTGATATTTATTATGTCACCCGCCAGTCAGCGGCTTAACATTTATATTCTCTTCCGTTGTCTTCCAACATATGGGAGTCGCACTCACTGAATTCGTCACAGGCAAGCCGATCCGCATCGATTCGTTGGGCGGAAAGACTGTCGCTATCGATGCGTTCAACTTTCTCTATCAATTCCTCGCGTCGATCCGCGGACCGGACGGCGCGCTGCTGACGGACAGCAAAGGGAACGTGACGAGCCATCTGACTGGTCTTTTTTCTCGCACGAGCAGACTCATGCAAGCCGGCATCAAATGCGTCTTCGTCTTTGACGGTGAGCATCCGGCACTCAAACAGCGCGAGATCGAGCGCCGCAGCAAAATCAAAGAACAGGCTCGCGCAGAATATGAAGTCGCGAAAGAGCGCGAAGATATCGATGGGATGAAGAAGTTCGCGCAGCGCACGACGAAACTCACGCCGCAGATGGTCGAGGAATCAAAGGCATTGCTGCTCGCGCTCGGATTGCCAGTCGTGCAAGCGCCGAGCGAAGGCGAAGGGCAGGCTGCGTTCATGGCGGCGAAAGGAGACGTTGATTTCATCGCCTCGCAAGATACTGATTCGCTGCTCTTTGGCGCGCCGCGCGTCGTGCGCAATCTATCGATTCTCGGCAAGCGGAAGAAAGTTTCTAAAGTCACCTTTGAGCAAGTGTCGCCGGAAGTCGTCACGCTTTCTGACGTTCTCAATGAGCTCGGGCTTGACCGCAAACAGCTGATCATCCTCTCAATCCTCGTGGGGACGGATTTCAACGTCGGCGGAATCAAAGGCGTTGGCCCGAAGACTGCGCTCAAGCTTGTCAAAGCAGCAGGTGCTGCCGGTGGAAGCGACGCAAACTACGATGCGATGTTCGCAGCACAGCAATGGTCGACGTTCTTCGAATATTCTTGGCACGATGTGTACGATCTGTTCTGGAATATGCCGACGACAAACGACTATCTGCTCGAATGGAAGCCGGTGAACGAGACGCGGATCATCGAACTGCTCGTCGATAAACATGAGTTCGGCGCAGAGCGCGTGAAGGCGACGATCGCTGATCTGAAGAAGAAAACGGAATCGACCGCACAGCAAGGATTAGGTGCGTTTTTCTGATTTTATCCATTCAAGGGTTATCTTTTTAAGTTGTTAATCACTTCTCGGGGTTAAAAGGGGAAGTGTCAAATGCATTACGAACTCCACATCCCCGCACAAGAAGTTTCTCATCCGCGTGCTCCTGATTTTCCGCTGAAATCAATTTCAGACATACGTGCAACTCTGACTCCATTTCTCATCCATGAAGAAAAAGTTGAGCATGACTTGGAACATTTTGGTTTTATGCTCGGTCATTTGACTGCAGGAGGATTGTTTCTTTCGAAAGAGATTGTTCCGTCTCGTCCGTCGCTTTTTGGAAAATATTATTGGACTCCTACTGGTCAACGGAGAATCTTTTTGGCATACAATGTGTTAGATCACCCCGCATACAGAAGTGAAAATGACATAGCTGTTGCAATTGAATTGACTTCGATACCGCCTTATAGGAATCTCAGCAGTCTTGAAGGAGAATGGGATGTTACGCTTGCTCGAATATTTGATTATAAGCGAGATACTGTGCTCATGGCTATGCAAAACCTGAGCTATTTTGGCGACGAGTCCTTAATTAATCAAATGCAAGAAGTGTCTCACTGGGCTCCTCTAAAAAAGCCAGCCACTTTGAAAAGCCGTTTTTAACGATATCATTTCTTACTTCAAGCCACGGATTAACTCTTGTTATACGTTTGTGGTCAGGCGTCTAGTTAGTTTATATGATCTACAGCTACGCCATCTATATTTCTGCGGTTTTTCATTTCCCTTTAATTTTATTGCTCTTCATCGCTGTTATTATGGCAATTGCTTCTGTCCAATTATGCACTCGTGTGATGAGTGGGTGGTTCGGAAGTTTTCTGTTCCATGGTCTGTCGAAGAGGATGACAGGGATTCCGCCGTTCGCACACTGCAGCGAGAATGCTGCGCCGTCTTCGACGATGAAATCTATATTGTGCTGTTTGCAAAATTCTACTTTTGACGTCGGAACAGTCTTGTGAGCCGCTGCCCAATGATTATGTGCATGGAGCACTGTATGCGGAATAGCAAAATTATTTTTGAGCCAGGCGTGCGTTTTATCTTTGATGTCGACGGCGCGCGATGTGACGAAAAAGATTGTGTTCGTTTTTGCCAACTCCGTCAGGCTTTTCTGCGCGTCAGAGACGACGGGCATATCGGAGAAATAGTGCGATTGCCGAAATTCCTCCACAATCTGATCTTTCTGTTCCGGCGGGAGCCATTCGAACCAGTTTTGGTCGCCGTATTGTTCTTTAGTTCGAAGGATGCCTTTTTCGTTTTTCAAAAAATCATTGAATGAATCAAGGAATTCCGCGACGACTTCGTCGATATCAACGCCGATGTTCATTTGTGCGAGTCTCTTTCTTTTTTTGTCTCTAATTTTTAATAGACGATGCAATTGCAGCAATCATCCTCTCGTCCCTCGAGAAGTGAGCGTCGAGCGCCCTGCAACAATCGGGCGCTCTCCTGAAATTATGCAAAGGTAATTGCACAGCTCTCACTATTTCGAATGTAAATTTTATTTGCGGTGCGTGACGCGGCCTTTCTCGATCGTTTGCATGAATGCGGCTTTCGACGAGGCTTTGCGCGCTGCGTCTCTCTGGATCTCGGCGACTTGCGGCCAGCCAGATACTCGGCTGATGCGATCCAATTGCTCGCCCTTGCTCCAGGGTTTGTCGAAGAGGATGACGGGGATTTTTTTCTGCGCGCATTCAATCGCAAAGCTGTATTGATGCGTTATGAAGAGTTTGATATTGTGCTTGACGCAGAGCTCCATCTTTGTCTCTTTTATCTGGTCGTCTTTTTTCGCGAATTGGCTGCTCGTGTAAACAATGTCGAATGGAATATTGATGTGCTTCTCGATCCACCACGATGTTGCTTCGTCTTGGCTCGGATGGCGTGATGTGAAGAAATAGATTATATTGTTTTTTGCGAGCGATTCAATCGTCTCTTTGGCGTTCTTCGCGATGCGGATCGCGTCAAATTTCGGCGACTCGAGCCATTGCATCACGATCTGCTTTCTTTTTTTCGCCGACGGATCGATCTGGTCGAGCCAGTTCGCTGTTTTGTAATCCTCTCTGCGCTTCGCTATGTTATGCTCTTTGAGCAGAAATCCGTTGAGCGCGTCGAGATAGTCTGTGACAACTTCGTCGAGATCGATACCGATGTTCATAGGTTCACGTGTTTTTTTGAGTTGCCAGTCTTTGGTTTGACTAGAATCAGGCTTGCGTTGTCTGGATCACCGGCGGCACTTGCATAAAGCCCAAACAGAAAGTCTTCTTTTGTATAGCGCTGCTTGCCACCTCTTTCGTTCCATAACGGGTCGTTAACATAAATAAATTTGGAATCGATTCCTGTGATTATGTTGAAGTGGAAATTGAAAACCGGTATTTTTGCCTTGAGAAAATTAGATGTAAGAAGTGCACCGATCGGCCTTTTGGCATAAATTTCTGTCTTGATATGTTTGAGGTTTGGAATCTCAACTTTTATTTTTCCGCCATTTTCCAAAAACTCTCTGAAGTAACTCATACATAATTTTTTATCTGCAGATTTCATCGTTTTCTCTCGTTGGATGATTCTATTTTTAATCGCATCTGCATTCATTTTTTTATCTGCAAGCGTGAAGAGAAAGGGATGAAGCGTGACTATTGTGACATCAAAACCGCGATTTATGAGATATGTGCCTATCTGTGGTGAATAGGTACCGATCGCAGCGACATTTATCTCTTTTTTAGCTTGCGCAAATGTTTTGTCTATGCCATAATATTGGAGAATCATAACTGCACCAGCAATACCGCAATCGACGCTGTCTTTTGGCTGTCTGATGACTGGAACGTTGAGTTTCATTTTTTTGGCTCCACGATGAGCAGACTTGCGTTATCGTATCCTCTGCCTGCGCTTGCATGGATACCGTAGATGAAATTTTCTATAAGATGTTTCTGCTTCCCCCCGCGATAATCCGGCAGCGGGTCGTTCACGTATATGTATTTACTATCGATACCGGTGATGACGTTATAGTGTCCGTTGAATCTTGTCTTTTTGCCTTTGAGAAAGTTTGTCGTCATCAATGCAAACAGAGGTTGTCTTCTCTTTATCTGCTGTCTGATGTGGTGGGCGTTCGGGACTGCGAGTTCTATGTTGCCGCCGGCATCGATGAATTGGGCAAAAAAATCAAAGACAAATTGATACTCTTTATCTGCACTGCTCTGTATCGCGACGAGCTTTTCTTTGATTTGCTTCTGGTCGCGCTTTCTGTCGCGCAGCGTGAAGAGCGCAGGGTTCTGTGTGACTATCGTCACAGCAAATCCGAGCTTGAGCAGATATATTCCTAATTGTGCCATATATGTCGCATTTTTTCGCTGTGGGATATCTTTTCTGAGCTGCTCGAGTGTTATTGCGTCCCTTTGACGTTTCTTGCCGTGGACCGTTTTCTGGTTATTATGGTAATTGAGCAACATCGCGACAGCGGCGATGCCACATTCAGATGATTCGGGTGGCTGTTTCACAAGCGGGACGTCGAGTTTCATATTCTTAGTCTCTCACATTCTGGTGTTGCTAAAAAAATAATGGGATTATTCCGCCGACAACCAAGCCTGCGACGAAAAAGAGGAATTTGAATGTTTTCTCCGGCAACGCTTTTGGTGTGTAGATGAGGTTTATCGCAGAGTAACATGCCATAAGCAGTATGACGACGCCGAAATAGAAGATGGCAAGATTTCTGCTCACTGTGCCGACGATAAGTCCGACAATGTTGAGGACGAAGATATTTCCGAGGTTGTTCGTGAACCAACCGTAGAGATCCCAGAGGCGCGTCTCTTTCCAATAACCGACTTTCATGTACGCGAGACTTGAGACGAAAAGAAGCGGGATAGCAAGAACGAGTTGGATGAGAATCGTCTGGCTGAATTTATGCGGATCAAGCGTCCAAATGAGCGTGAGGATCATGAAGAGACTGCCGATCATGTATGCGTTGACGGTTATTTTGCCGATCGCTTTCTCTGGTTTTGTCTCAAACAGCTCTTTTTTTCCGCTCGATTTTATGGCTGTCGTTTCTTTTTTTTTGCTCATTTTGCCCATCGTTTATAGTTTTCTGTCCATCCAGATGTTGAGGAATGAGATGACTTGGCTCGTGAAATAGAC
>CAZGJY010000002.1:17793-24489 GCA_964525725.1 uncultured Methanosarcinales archaeon
TTGATGTCGTCGCGCTCGAATCCTTCGTGATCGCCGAGGACGAAGACGCAATCGCTTGGAATGTCTGCCGTCGCTGCAGCGACGTCTGCTCCGTCTGCGTCAAGATAGAATACTTTCTTTCCTGCTTCGTTCGCTTCGTTGACGACAGCTTGCCACGATTTTTTCTCGACGGATACGCCGGGATGCACTTCGACGCGCTTCTCGCCTTTATTCTTGCGCTGGCACATTTTGATGAGCGTGCCGATATCTTTCTTTGAGATTGTCGCTTTCTCGTCGTTGATTATCGTGATGAGGAGCGGCGGATTCGGCGGGCCGTTGAGGGAGATGTCGATCTGCACGTCGTCGCGGATCGCGTTGCTTGTATAGAGTGCAGAAATCACTGCGTGGCAGACGATGTCTAGTCTGCCGGCGTGAACAAGGTTTGACCAATCTGCGCGTGTGCGCCCTTTCGCTGATACGAGTATGAATTGTCTCATAGGATTATTCCTGTGTTATCATGAGAAAAGCAACGGCGAATATATAAATACTTTCAGCCTAGGATACGCTTCACCCAGTAGATTCGTCGAGTGATGCATGCTATGGATCATTGCATAATCGATAGGCGACTGGCGCATACGCAACATCAATGAGTATAGATACTTACGTTTTTGAGGAGCCGCACATTCTTCGATTCAAAGATGCAATACATAGAAAAATGCAAGATTCCGATGCCGTTGCAATGCTTGTCCGAGGGTTGGCGCAAGTCTACGAAGTTCTGCGCCACAAATATTTCTTGTCAGAGAAAGCAGGTCACGATGTCGGCTATACTACTGCTTGCGCTGATTTCTCAGCAAATTACAGCCAATCTTTTTTTGAGCGCTGGGAAGAGAATGCACTTCCGACGATAATTGTGATGAATACACCTGATTTAGAAGTTTTCAGCCACTTCTTGGGCAAATACGAGCCAAAGCCGGATTCAAGATTGGCTGTGCCGCACGCGGCGTAATTCTTTTTATTTCAGATTTGCAGTTAAACTCAAGTGTTCAGTGCACTTGCGGCAATCATCTGCTCTTCCAACGAGAATCCGGCGTCAAATAAATTTGAATAAACATATAAGTTAAATATATTCCACCAGTTTTATGCCAGACATGAGTGTTGCAGATTTAGTGGAAGAACATAGATTTTCAGAAGCTATTGCCAAAATTAATGCGGACATGCAGTCTATTCCTGAAGATATATCTATCAGAGGAAAAGTCATTGAAAACGGTGAATACGATTTAAGCACATCCACGACTGAATTTGGTTTTGGAAATGAACAAGTTCGAGATGTTGTGTCAATTTATGATGGATTGGCAGCTAAACTAGGGTTAGTGACATTTTCATTATCAGAAAGACTTTCTAACGCGAGATTTGACGCACCCGCCAGATATACATTCCATAGTCTCGTCGCGTTGCTCAAATATGCTCAAAATCCTGTTGCACACCAACCTGATAAAAGTTCTTCTGCATATAACCAAGTGCAAGCTGGACTTCAAAAACTGGAGCAATCTGCAAAACCAGATGTGGTATTTGATTTTGAAAAGTGCCGAGCACAACTTCTCTCAGTCGATCATTTAGGTTTTGGTTATGAGCATATCGTTAGAACTCAAACTCTTCGTGACAAAGCTCTCAGAGATGTTGGCATAATGAAAGTAGGTCATTTGGGCTGGACGGATTTGACTGTACTTCCGGCATCAAGTCAATATTATAAATCCGAATTTGGAAGATTTACCGGTTACACGTTATTTTTTCTAAGAGCATCTAGTGATGTTCATAAATTTCCAACCTTCGAAGAATTATTTGGATTGTCTAGACGTCATGAAGCTGCTTCAAGCAAGAGCCCTGCTGAATAAGTCGGCACTTTCTCGCACCCAAATGCTCGCCTGCTTTTTGCCACGGCAATTGCACTGCTTGCTTTATTTTTTTTCGATTGTTTTCATCGCATCGATGCGTGTCTGCGCATCAATAGATGGTTCCCACAAATACCAGAATACTTTCTGCAGCCAAGAGACCCAGATGCTGTCTGAGATTTCGTAGTAGATCGTCGTCTGCTCTTTGATCTCGCTCTGACGCTCTGGCGAATAGACTTCTTTGATGCTGATCGCAGTGTCGTCGATGATCGCGCCGCGCAGCGGCTGCTCGCAATGGCGGATGCAGACGACGTCGTCTCCATAAGTGCCGTTGTTCTTGAGCAGTTTGTTCGCGATCTCCGCCGATGTGATATCAATGCGAGTGAGAATTTTGAGCTTCACGCCTTTCTTGAGCAGCTTATCGATGATCGGCATTATTTTCTTGTCTTCGTTGAGCCAGCTCAAATTTCCGGAGAAGAAGAGGACTTGCTGCGTCGCGTTCTCAAGCAGCGTGCGAAATTCCGCGCGCGTCTTGTCTTTGGAGATCGATGCAAATCTTTTTTTTGGATCGGCGAACTGATAGATGTTCATCGGCGCGTTCCGAGGAGAGGGCATTGATCGCGATGTTCGCGGTAAATATGTATCCGAAGAACAGATTGTGCAGGGAATCTACGACATAGGAATGCATGTCAGTCGACGGATCTCGCGGCACAAAACGTGGTCGTTCTTGCTCGAGCCGACGGATTTGACGAAATATGATTTTGTCAAGAAGGTGCAAGCCGATCGAGATGCAAAACTGCAGGCGTCGTTTGTCGATGCATTTGGGTTGAGCGGCATCGCTGCGAAGTAATTTCATTTCTTTTTTATCTTTATTCTTTTTCCGTGGGCTCTTTCTCTTCTTCGTAGATATGATGCAGATCCATATCGTGATGGTTCACTGCCTCGAATTTCTCTTTGTCGTACAGAACGACTGGTCGCTCTGCCTGCGGATGGTAGAGCGGATTCACGACGTCTCCGTCTTCTCTGCGGTACGTTTCTAGTATGAAGTCTTCCATGTCATCGTCGTTTTCTATCATAGTGCGTCAGTTGATGTCTTCTTATTTATTTTCGATGCGCATATGTATGTCCTTATTGCAAATAGATTTGTTTGAAGGATAAACTGCAGAATGCCTGTAACGTCTTACTTTCTACGGTTCACTTTTTTGCGAAGAAGTAAATCAATTCTATTATCGCAAGAATTGCGACGATGCTCAGCCAGATGATGTAATGTCCGAAGTAGAGCAGGCTGAAGAATGCGATGATTATGACTGCCCAGATGATCCATGAGATCGCCGACGCGATGAATTTGACCGCTGGGTGACGGTCGACAACGAAATAGTTCGAATATGCTTCGTTGATCGAGAAGAGCCAGTGTTTTATGATTGAGTTTGCCATTGTTGTTGGTGAAATGGTTGGTGGGTTTAAATAATTGGCGAATCATTCAACAATGCGACGATAGATTTATTATATTAATGTGTAATTTTGTCTCTAATGTTTGGTTCAGAAAACAAAACCACATCAGGGTATGCGATAGGCTCTTTAATTGCAGGAATCTTGTCCATTTTTCTGGGTTGGATACCATTTTTTGGCTGGGCATTAGTTATTTTTGCAATCTTTTGCGGGTTTATTGCCTTATCTCAAATTTCTAGTAATAAGCATTTAGATGGCAAAGGTCTAGCAATTACAGGAATTGTTTTAGGATTTGTTGTACTTATATTTTTGCTTCTCTTTTTCTTAGCTTTTACATCTGTGGTCTCTAATCTTAAATCCAATTTACCTACTTCAACTCCAACATATAATTCTCCCAATTATAACCCTCCTCAAAATTATGTGACTCCACCACAACCTGCTCAGTCACCGCCAGCTGTAACTAATGCCGATATTTTTACCCAATTTGGAAAGGAAGTTATTGTTAACGATTTAGGATTTACATTTCTTAAGCAATATAACGGAACGCAAGTTGGAACGTATATAGACACGACTTTACTCGGGAAAAAAGCATCGGGAATCTATTATATTTACGAAATTCAAATCGAAAATAAAGGATCACATTCAATTACAATATCGCCTGATCAAATTGTTTTAACTGATGCAGCTGGAAGAGAATTTTCTGCAGACACCCTTGCGGATATTTATATCCAACCGCAAGGCAGCGGATTTGTCAGTGAAAGCATAAATCCGGGCATAATATATACTGGTATGATTGCTTATGATGTTCCTGTAAATACAACATTAGTCGGATTCAAAATTTATGATGACGCATTTTCTAAAGAGTTTCATTACATAAAGTTTTATTGAGCAATTATAACTAAAACCGCGCTTTTGTAAGAGTGTTTCGGAATCTTTTTATTCAGCTCAATCATTCACTTTCGTATGCCATCAAACAAAGAGATCGCAGTTTCATTCTTGAACGATGTTATTTCTGGCAAGATCGCCGAGGCATACGCAGCTTATGTCCATCCGTCGATGAAACATCATAATGCATATTTCGCAGGCGATCCTCTCTCGCTGATGACTGCGATGCAGGAGAATCATAAACTGCATCCGCTCAAAACTTTTTCCATCAAGCACGTGGTTGTCGACGGCGATTTTGTCGTTGTACATTCTCACTTGCAGATGAGTGTTTCTGAGCCTGGAATGGTGGTTGTTTATATGTTCCGGTTCACTGCCGGAAAGATTGTCGAGATGTGGGACGTCGGTCAAGTTATTTTGAAGGATTCGCCGAATGAGAATGGGATGTTCTAACATGTAGTCAACGCATAGTCAAATCTTCCATTCGCAATGCATTTTTCTATATGGTTTGAATCTACGCTGATAGCGTTGATCGCCGAAGAGGACTTTGTGGTTCGGCAACGCAGCATACTGTCCGTTTTCAAGCGCAATAAAATGGAATTGTTCGTTTTCTGCAGGCCAATCTATTGATGTGATATATCTGCCGCTGTGCCATTGATTTTTTTTCTTGAAATATGCTTGAAGATTGGCAAGCGCTGGATACGTTGTCACAACGATATCTTCGCCAGGACAATTCTTGTATACGAGATCTTCAAGTCCGAGCGGTTTGCTTGGCGTTTTCGGCGTCTGGCTGAGTGCATGCAGTGGTATATAGGAAAACAGCGAGCCATCATCCAATACGACTTGCACGGTGAGTGCATGATCTACGTATGACGAGATGCAGATGATGTTCGCTTTCGAAAATGTATTGCTGTATGCCTGGTCGCCGTCATAGAGAAAGGATTGCCGTACATATGTCGGAATCTTTTGCACTGGGTGGTGTATTTTCATGGGCGGTGCGTAGTCTCTTGTGTTATTTGAGGTATGTTTCTCTTGCAATGACATCGTCAAGCGATGTGACGCCTCTTTCGCAGCATTGTCGTTCCAGTACATCAACGAGGTATGAGCGCATGTTTTTTTCTGGCAATAGTTTGTTTGTGACAAGCCAAGTCGCATATGATTTGATGGAATCGATGCCGGTGTCGAATTGTGTCGGTCTTGCATATTGTGCGTCGATGAAAATAACTTCGTCACGTCTATAATCAAAGAGGTGCGCAAAATCTCGCGGGTTTCGTATGCCGTCGATGATCGCGTTTGGTGTGAGTCGAGGTGTTAGGTATGCAATTGTATGGTCTGGGTCTTTTGCAAGGACTTGGCGCGAATATGCAATGAGCTTTTCTCGATATTGTTCTGCGGAATCATTTCCTTGAAGTATTGCAGCTCTCGACCAAGCGCCTGCGCTGATATGTTCTCTTTTTTCGTACAATACAATCTGTTTTGCGAGTGGTGTCTTTCCGACGCCGCTCGGTCCGACGATATAGGTTCTCATGGTTTCACCTCCTAAAACGGGTTTACTGCGTTGTGCCATTGCTTGCTCTGCAGGTCATACTGCGCGATCAGCGCGTATATGACGTGGCACGGCGGCACGAATGGCGCGCATGTCTGCGTGATGATTATTCCAATTCCTTCTCGTGCAGTTTCGCCGGGGCTTTGAACGTTGATGTATGCGCTTTGCATTTTGTCGTCAGGAAATAATTGCATGTGCTGATAGCGTTCGATGTGCCAGCCGCATTCAGTCACTGCATGGCAGTCGCCTTCGACTTGCGGTGTGCCGCACAATACGTGCGTCTTCGGCTTGATTTCGAAACCGTAACCGAATTCATATGCTGTTCTTTCTTGGAGGTAGAGCGTTTTGTGAGCAAAGCCGATGCGTTTCGCTTTTCGCAATGTTCCTGATGCGTGTTTTTCGATGAAATCGCTTTCTGACATAGTTCTGAGCGCGATACGTTGCTTGAGCATTGCTTCAAGCGGGCTGTTTCCTAATTCGGGAAAATTTCCTTGAATGAGTGTTGTTTCCATGCGCATCACCTGCATTTGGAGTGAACTGTGTGGTAATAAGAGATTCTGCCAGAAAATACCTGATAATGCAAATATATTTAATTGAATTGTAATATCAGGCAATTTGGCAATGACGGATGCATTCCTAAAACTGGACGCGAAGGACAAGAAGCTCATCGGCGCGCTTGAACTTGATGGGCGGCTTTCGTTCTCGCAACTCGGCAAAAAAATGGGTGTGAGCCAAGAAGTCGCGCAATACCGATATCATCGTCTGGTCGATGCAGGAATCCTTTATGGATTCGAGCTCATCGTGAACAATTATCTGCTAGGTCAGCAACAATTTCGCATCCTGCTCTCAGTTTCAGCTGTGATGAAACAGACGGTGCTCTCGTATTGCAAATCGCACAAACAGATGCTCGCGCGAGAGCTTGGATTGTCGAAATGGAATATCGACGTCGCG
>CAZGJY010000003.1:0-22553 GCA_964525725.1 uncultured Methanosarcinales archaeon
TAGAAAATCGACGTCTTCACTCCAACAGAGATACTAAAATATATAAATGGAAAGCTTTAAATATGAAAAAGGAATCAGACAGATATCAAGAATTATTTGGGGGATTAGATTCACAATGGTTAACGAAAAGATTTTCAATGTTTTCTTCCGAGCGAAGCCAGCGATGCTCTTGCTCAATCTCAAGAATGCGAAATCCGACGTGTACGCGTCGACGGTCGCGAAAGGAATAGACTGCACATACTCACACGTTGTCAAGATCCTTCAAGAAATGGAGAAAGCGAAGCTCGTCACATTCAACAAGCAAGGACGCCTCAAGCTTCTCACACTCACGAAGAAAGGATTCGAAGTCGCAGACATGATCGAGAAACTGCGAAGCAATCTCTAATAAAAAAAATAAGAGTAATTTTCACATTTTTCATATCTCACAATAACAACAAATATTGCTGCCTTGGAGCAAAATCAGATTTTTCGCCGATTCATGCAGGCGAAAAATCGAAAACTCTGCGACGAAGTCGCAGGAAATCTCCGCAGCAATATTGGACTTACAAAAAATGCCAAAAAATAAATCGATCATCCCAAATGCACCTGTCGCACGATTGATGAAAGTCTCAGGCGCGCGCCGAGTATCAGAGCAAGCCGTGCAGGAAATGTCGACACACATCCAGAGCGAAGGCATGGACCTCGCGCGGAAAGCCGTCGCGCTCGCGAAGCACGCAGGAAGGTCGACAGTGAACACCGAAGACATCCGACTTTCTAAGAAACAATGAATAAGAAGAATCGCTCAAAATCTGGCGAGCAAAATAAAAAGTCATTTTGGACAAAAGAATTACCACCGTGGCTCTTTTGTTTGATTTTCAGTGTTCACTTTTTGATATTACTTGCTATAACAATATTATTAGTAAATACCACAAGGAATTCTGAAGCAGCAACTACAGTGGTAATTCCATTTTACATTTACATTTTTATTATATCAAAATTTGTGGCAAATACCATTCCAGGATTAATAATGCATTTAGACTTAGGTAAACTTACAGGCAGTGGAGAATATATTGCTATCACCATATTGTATACAATAATCGGGCTTATTCTGAATTTTTCATTGAGGAAGAACCACAAAAACATTAAGAACATACTTATCAGTTTGGCAATAATCGGGTTAGTAATGCTAATTATCGCATGTGCCTTCTTTCAAACACAATTTTTTGCAGAATAGAATAAATATTATTCCTTCTTCTGCTTCGCGACCAAACCAGTCAATTCTTCTCGTTTTCTCGCGACAGCCTTCGGTCCGAGACCGTAAAAAATTCTCTCACTCGTCGGACCCCAAGAATAATTCCCCGAGTCGACAGATATCTTCTGCACGGAGAAAATGCCAAGCGTGACGCCTTTTCGAAGATGATAGTATATCACACGCTGCGTGCATTTCGGAAAGTACGTCGGATATAACTTGGACAGTTCATATCCCGTCGCAGAATTAAGGATGAGCAGCATATCACAGAGATTCTGACGGATAGTCGAGAAAACAGGCCGTCCTCGGCGACGGATTCCAGTGTGCAATGCCATACCACGACGAACGCATCAAGATTAATAAATGCTCCGCCAATCGCAACAAATAAAGAAAAAAGTGTAATACTGATAAGCACCACAGCTCAATGCGGAGACTCTCTGCTCCTTCGTCGCAGACATATCGAAATTCGTCCTACATAAATCGGACGAATTTCTGACCTCGCTCCAAGGCATTGAGCTTCATTTTTGTAGCATAGGCATCTGTTATGACACAATACATCGCATGGATATCATTGGACAATCGAGCTCTTGCCTGCGGCGAGCTTGAACTGCTACTCGACGCAAGAATCATTACACCGACGCCAAAAGAGACGGCGCACGAGCTCTCAGACAACCACGTCATTTTCTTCGACGCCGAAGAAAAAAGTGAATCTCTCTTCTCACGCCTGGCGTACACAAAACTCATCGCAAAAGTGCTTGATTCGTCGCTGATGGAAACGGTGGAAAGAGCAAAAGAACGATTTGATTTCGCAGACGCAGACAAAACAATAAAATCATACCGCGTCGATTTCCTCAACAGCATGCACGACATCAGCGAACTGACTGCGAAGCATATTTTCTCGACAGTCTTCCGCTCGATCGACAAACCAAAAATAAGCCTCAAAACGCCCGAAGCGATATTCTGCACATTCATTGACGAGAAAAAGACACTATGGGTCGCGCGGCAGATCTGGCACAACGATTACAAATACGAACAGCGAAAGTCGCATCTGCGACAACGACGCCATCCGGCGGCGATGCCACCGAAATTGATCCGCGCAATGATCAATCTTACAGGTCTCAGAGGAAAAACCGGAGAAATTGTCTGCGATCCATTCTGCGGAACAGCAGGAATCCTCATCGAAGCGATGCACTGCGGTTTTCACGTCGTCGGATCGGACATCGAGCTGAAGATGACAAACGGCGCTAAGATAAATATCAAGAACGAAATCGCTGCGGCGCCAGAGCTCGCAAAACTCTGCGATCCGCAGACAGACATTGCAAGAGAATCGGCGCTCATCATGATGAAGAAATCCGACGCGATCGTGACTGACGTTCCGTATGGGAAGAACACGAAAAAACTCAAGAACCCTGATCTGTACAGAGATTTCCTCAATCACGTCGAGAGAAACAAGTTAGCAAAGCGTATCGTCATCTGCATGCCACATTTCGCCGATGGAAAAGCAATCATACAACAGACGAAATGGAACATCCTCGCATCATTCGCGCTTCGCGTCCATAACGGTCTCACACGAGAAGTATTTGTGATCGATATAACTCAATATTGAGTATTATTTGCCTGCAAGGCTCCACAGGTGATTGAAATATGTTCTAAAGCTAGCAGCTACTGCTTCGCTTTCAATTACGATAACCATCGGATCCTCGACAAGCAAGATGAAAAGCGCAACTGAATTCCCATAAATCTCAGTGCTTGTAGGCATTTCAAATTCTTCAGGCAAGAAACGCATCAGCGTGTGCTGCATCTTTTTGCGCGCACGATACAATGATTTATATTTCGCATTCAAGAGTTGTTTGTGCACAATACCTTTTTTCGCACGCTCGAGCTGCTTTTTGTTGAAATATATCTCCCAAGATTTTGGCTGTGATGTGAGTCCCATACTCAGCCACTCATCGCCTCGCTTGAGCGAGTTTATGATTTGTTCATTTGCTGTTTTCATCCCTTCAAAGCCAGTGTACACTTTGGCGCTGCTTTTTGTTTTTTCGTGCTTCCTCAGAATAAGCTGAGGTATTATTGAGTTGATCTTATTTTTCTCAGTCTTGAGCAGCTCTTCTTTCTGCTCCAAATATGAAATTATTTTGTTTGGATCAGCGGCCTCGAAAATGCGCAGATTATTTCGAGTGATTGAACTGACAAGTCCCTTTGCCGAAAGCCGATCAAGCACCTCATATACCTTTGAACCCGAGACGCGAGACTTTTTGATAATATTTCCCGTCGCTGACTCGCCGAGTTCGAGAAGCGCAAGATACACAGCGGTCTCTCCGTCAGTGAGTCCTATACTGCGCAGTATGTCTCTCATGAACGCAGATGGAACGCCTTTGAATATAAATATTCTTATTATACCGTTATAAGGGGGGAATAATATTTAACTACTCTTCTTGATACCCCTCGTGCATGACAAACACCCTTGAGCAGATAGCGAACGAGTTTGGAACACCCAATCTTGATTCGAGCGATGCATGGGTATTTACTGGAAAGAAAGGATCAGGTTATTACTGGTCATATGGGATGGGTTGCAAAAAAGAGGATAATAACACAATATATGCGCTCGTCTTCCTCGGCTCTCTCACTAATCAAAACAGATGGTTTGAACATGCGCAACAGAATCAACGCAGCATATCTGGCTCACAATTAGCCATGGAATTCTTATATATTAATGATGTAGTGAGCGTTGAATTCAAGTACACTCCTTGCCCTGCAATGGAATTAAACAATGAAGTTCATTTATGTGATGAGTTGATTGGCTATACACGTTTCCTGTATGGCGATAAGGACCGATTTACTCATGCAACTAGGCCCAGCAAGCGGCTCCAAAAAAGCGTCGCAGATCCGATGTATTTCATGACGTCAAATCAACGAACAAGATGGATCAAAGCCATCATCAAAGATTTGTCAAAAGCAAGCAAGACTGCAGCAGAGGTTGCAGAAAAATACATGTTTCCAAATAAACCAGAAGACGCAAAAAGTCTCCATGAAATACTCACTGATTGCAACCATGAATGGAAACACTGAATCAGGACAATCGCTTGATGCCCCCCTCATCAGATACTCAAAAGTAACTCAATGCCTATTTACATCGTAAAGAATGACGTTGTTCCAAAAGATTTTTATAGAACGTATCCCAACCAAAGTCCATGATAAACACGAACACCAATTGCACGTCGAGCAATTCTATTTGGTTTTCGTTTACCTTTTGATCAGTGCCTCTTCTCAAACCATTTGTTTCTGACCTGAAAAGTCATAATGGCTCATGGTGCAAGGGACGGCGTTTCTAAAAGAAAGTAAAAAGATTGCAAAACAATCACAGAGCAAACAGCGGCTGAGATGAAAAAGCAGTGCAGCATCTGAGCCGCAATACAAATTTGGAGAAAAGAATGACAATCATAGCATACCTCGGTCCCGCAGGGACATATTCGCACGCCGCAGCAAAAAGCCTCGGCGCAAAGCTCACACAAGCAAATCCGACAGACAACATAACGTACAAAGACGAACCATCCCTCAACCAAGTCGTACACAACGTTGCAACGGGAGCAGTCACGCACGGCATCATGGCGGTCGACAATTACCTCGAAGGTCTCGTGCAAGAGACGCTCGACCTCATCTACGAGCAGCGCATCCATATCAACGGCTTGCAGCGAGTGCCAGTCGTCCTCTCGCTCGGCGTCCCGCCGCACTGCGATCCAGCAAAACAGACGCAAGTCTATTCGCATCCAAAGGCACTCGCGCAATGCTCCGACTATTTGATGCAACACTATCCGAGCTGCAGACAGATCGCTGCGTCAAGCACAGCTGCAGCGGCGCAAGAACGTGCCAAGACGCAGAGCGGTCTTGCAATAGGTCCCGCCGAAACGCTGCAGAACTACGGACTGCAGATCCTCGCAGAGAATATCGGCAATCGTCGACGTGGGCACGCGAACTACACTGATTTCTACGTCGTGACGAAAGAAGCGTACGTCGCCGACAACAACAACGCACAAATGAAAGGCGTCCATGAAAATGAACCGCACGACACAACGATGGTCGCAATCTTGCCGCTGGAGAATAAACCACGAGTATTACTCAATATTCTCTCGATCGTCGGAAAATACAATCTCAATCTGCGCAACATCCACTCACGACCGTCGTTGCTCCCAGATATTTCCGGCATCCACATACCGTCGAACGCACAGATGTTCTATCTCGACGTCGAAGAAGCGCCGTGCGCAGAAGCAATGGAGCAATGTCTCGACGACACCAGGAAGAATCTTGGCTGCACTGATGTAGAGCACAAGCTGGAGCTCGTCAGAGTATTAGGAAGCTACAAACGACAATAACTGCACACTAATTTTTTCTTTTTTCAACGAGACTCACATACTGCGGACCAGTACCGAATGCATCTGTGCACGTGATCTTGACGAGAGAATTGTCGGTGAGCAACGAGCTTGGCATCGTGAACGTCGTATTGTCTTTTTTCGTCAAGACAAACGTCGCGCCGTTCTCATCAGTGAGCAAACACGTGATATCCCCGCCGCGCGATTTCGCGGTCACGACAAACGTGTCGTTGACGACGCCGACGGAATCATACGTGAACGACGGCAGCTGCGAAAGCGAGAACGCAGCAGGATCGCTCACGTGAACGTCCGGATATTGGCATGATTGCGTTGGAACTCTCGGCGAGCATGAGATTATTGCCTGTGTAGTCTGCGCAGTCTGATTTCCAATAAGTTGTGCTGTGCACGAATTTGCCGTGCAGGCAAACGCAAGTGCAGTATTCGCTGAATTGTTTTCGATCGCGCAGCGATAGCCATTGACGCCCGAAAGAATCGCACTTCGCCCGACTTCTATTGCTGTTGCTGCACCACTCACTGACGCATTTGAAATATTGACAACAGTCGCCGCCGATGACAACGTAGCGTTTACCGCAGTCAGATTGTTCAGACCTTGCTGAGCCGTCGAGAAAGCAAGCGTCACATTGACCGGATATAATTCATTGGAAAGCGTGTCTGCGCAAGAATAATATATTTTCGACGGCAATGAGCCAGACGAGCCAGAACCCGAAGACCCGCTCCCAAGACCGGCGACAGTCATCGATGCGTCACATTCATACGAACCATCATATGCCGACGAAATGTCATACTCCGACGACGCGCACGTCATATTGTAGCGCATCGAATCGTACGGAACCGATTGCGTATCATATTTGCAAGAGCCCGCTTTGTCGAGGAAGAATGCGACGCTGCGCTGGACATACGGCGCCGCATCA
Source organism: uncultured Methanosarcinales archaeon (assembly GCA_964525725.1). GTDB lineage: Archaea > Nanobdellota > Nanobdellia > Woesearchaeales > DATGWN01 > DATGWN01. The sequence goes on from CAZGJY010000003.1 coordinate 6,528, forward strand.
GGAACGATATGCAACACTTGCGGCGCGATTGGTTGACAGCTCGGCTGCAATTGGATCTGCACGAACGTGCTCTGATTAGTAGCAAGCTGCGCGCCGAATTCGTCTTGGCAGACGAAGAATATCGAGAATTTCTTCTGAGCGACGCCGTCGAGCAACGCGAGCAGGATCGGCCGAGTCTTGTCGCTCAGATATTGCGAGACGACAGCGTCAAGATACGGATAGAACGTCGGATTATATTTCTGGATGAACCCGTACTTGAGCCGGAGCTGGTCGAGGCGCAATTTGAACGTCGCGAGCGCCGAGACGAGATCTTCATAATTCGGGACGGCGAAACTGGAGAGGATATTATCGAACACCGGCAGATCGTTGACGAAACGAAGTCGCAGTTGATGTGTCGCCGTGTACGTACCCTGCGAAAGATCGAGCGAGCTCACATCGGAGAACGAGAGGAACGGCAGATACGTCGGCTTGCAGAGCGCAGGCCGATTCGTCGTCAAGTTGATCGTCAATAATTGTAGTGCAGAAAGCGATGACGAGTAGACATAGCCATGCAAAACAATCTGCGCAGAATTACTAGTTGTACCACCAACTCCGCCGCCGCTCGATGAATCGTCAGCTTTCCCGACAAGCGTCATCGGTTGCAGCGCATTTCCTGCAGCATCAGTCACCGACGTAATGAGCAGCGGCGTGCTCATCGATGCATTGGAATTCGCAGACAGCGACGAATCGACACACGTCACGCCGGAATCGCTTGACACATTCTGCAATGCTCGACATGTCGCGCCAAGACTGCGACAGACATATTCGCTGCACGCCCGTCCGAACGCCGCGCAATAACCGCATGATGCACTGCCAGCCGCACCCGACGGCGTGAATGACGAGCATACGCCGGCGCTCAGATCGCCTGCATTTCCCGTCGACACAATCGTGATATTTGGATTGAGATAATCCGCTTCGCTGTACGCAGCGAGCGGTTCAAGATCGGCGAGCCGATCGCCGAGGATTGTTGAAAGGCTTGTCGCACTCGACGCACTCGCAGCCGTTGCACCATTCGCATCATTCACGTTATTTCCATTTCCACTAGCGATCGTCGGCGTCTGCAACAAAAATCTCGGGCTCTGCGATTCCCAGAATGAAATAAGCTGGCTGTAATACGAATCATCTTGCGACGTCTGGCTCGGTTCGCCGACGACAGAAACTGTCGCGCCGCAATCAGCGGAAGCCGCGCAGAGCTGTGCCTGCGCTTGTGGCGTCGAGAAAGACGACGTTGCGCTTGCACCATATGTCTGCGAGAGTTGTGATATCTGCGATGCATACTGTGCATATTGTGCTTGACAGACAGACGCCGAAACGTCAGGCTGCCAGAACGGGATTCCCTGCGGAATCTTTGGCTCGCAGATTCCAGCAGTCGCGGATCCGCCGATCGGTTTGAACGTGCAATCTGCCGCGTCGCAGCAAGAACTATCCGTGCACGCGCTGCAAGAGAGTGCAGTATTCGGTCGGCATTGTGCGACAAAAAATTGCGCGCCCGAAGCTGTTGCTGAATTTGCCGTCGACGAAGCAGACGAACGTGAATCGACGCGCTGCTGCGCGCAGATCTCCGTGCGATAATCTTGGCACGGCTCTTGGAGGATTTTTCCATCGACGCACAGAAGCCGGCTGTCGCGGCTGCCGACGCCGATGAGCGCCGAGCCGTCTGCGCTCGTTGCGCACCATGATGAGCCTGATGCCATTGTCGTTCCATTCGAGAGTGAACACGACGAGAATGCGTCGATAGTCGGGATTAAATCTGCTGCAGCTTTTGCTGCGGCATTCGCATTGCCCGCCGTAGTCGTTGTTGCCGACGACGAATCTGGCGGCCCGATATCATAGTTGCTCGGACAAGATTTGCCGAATTGATACGCGCCGCCGCCAACTGTGCACAGATCATATGATACGCCGACATAACATGCGCCGTCCGACGAGATGCATGAAGATGCGGCGGCGAAAGAATTGCCAGCGGAATCACCAGCGGTCTGAGCGGCGGCGTTTGTAGAGAACGCGTCAGTGCCTTCGATCGCAAACTGAAGCGGAATCGTGATGCCTTTGTAGTTGAGCACGAGAGAATACAACGTCTGCGGATATACCGTCATCTTATTTATCGTGATGAGCGGATTTCCTTGCCAGACGTTCGCCGTTTGCTGCATGAGTGCTTGCGTGTCGATCGGAAGGTCGCCCGTGCCGGATTCTGCGCGAAGATGACTATTCGTTATCTCTCGTGCATCGTCGAGCATTCTGCCGAGCGGCAGGTCGACGTCGACGGCAAATGTCGTGCGATCGATCGTCGTGCTGCCTTTGGTGAGCGTCAACGGAAAGTAAACGAGAACATGGATAGTGTTCGGATTTATTGACGTGTTCGTCCGTAACGTTCCTGCTTTGACAGTATATCCTTGCGCAGCATAGAGTGAGAGATTCAGACAATCAGTGACGAGATCAGGGAGCTGCGAATTAAGCTGCCCAGAGATGAAATCATTCGTCATGAACATATTGCTGCTGTCACCCGCACCATCAGAACCACTCGCGCTATTTGAGCCACCCGTACCACTTACGTCATTGCTCACGCTGCTGCGCGTCCAGAAAAGATATGGTTGCGCACGAAATGTCGTCGCAGAGAAATCTCGCGATGCAGTGATTGCGTTCGAACTCGCGTTATTTATCGCAGCCCCAGGACTTTGTGAAAGTGCACTTGATGAGAGAACGCTTGCGATATCAGCGACGCCGCCTTGCGCGAAGACTAATTTTGCTGCATCAACAGTCTCTTGCTGGACACAGTGCGCGACGAACTGCTCCGGCGGGAAAAGTGCAAGATCGGATACCACCGCTTGGTTCGCTTTGTCTTGACCAGAGAATTGGAGATTGATCGCGAAGAATGTGACTGCAACGACGAGCGTGAGGACAAGCGCGACAATGAGGAACGTCGATACCTGCGAGCGTCTCGCTGACAAGCACACAGTAGATAGAACCCCTCTTTTTTGCCCTCGACGCATCAAACGCCTCACAACGACATTCTCCAAAATAGCATTTATAAATATTCTTGTGAAGTTCATCCCTTTTTCGACGGAAAAGCGAAAACGCCGCAAAACCCAAAAACCAGAAATAATGGTGACTAATGGTAACAGATAGCGCTGCGCAAATGCAGAAAAGATTTAAAACGAGATGTTGATAATGACATGTCAAAAGTATGGATAGATACGTATGAAGATTGTTTTTGGAATATTCGATTGGGGACTCGGTCATGCGACGCGCAATATCCCGCTCATCTCTGCACTGCTCGCACGAGGACATAGTGTCGATATCATTTCCACAGGCAGAGCGCTCATCCTTCTCAAGAACAAATACGGGAAGCGGTGCAATTATTTCGATGTCCCAAGCATCTACGCTCCGCATCCGAAGCATAGTTTCTTCTTCTTCAATTTTGCGAAGAGCATACCAAAGATGCTCCTCAATATCCGCAAAGCGAGAATGATCTCAAAGTGGATCATCGCGAACGGCAAATATGACAAAGTGATATCTGACTGCAGATATGATGTCTATGACAAAGTGTCAAATTCATATCTCATTACGCACCAAGTCAGACTGCGCGCACCGCTCATCGAAGAGATCATGGAGCAATGGCTCTACGCGCAATCCAAGAAATTCAAGTATACGCTCGTGCCCGACTATGAGAAGCCAAATCTCTCCGGACGCCTCAGCCACGATCTGAAATTCATGCCGAAGAGTAAAGTCAAATACGTCGGTGTCCTCTCACATCTCAGAAAGAAGCGAGTGAAACAAAATATCGATTATTTCATCACGCTCTCTGGTCCTGAACCACAGCGAACGATCCTTGAACAACAGATTCTCCTCAATATCAATAAACTCAAAGGACGCATCGTCATCACGCTTGGCAAACCTGAATCACAGACAATCACGCACACAAAGAATATCACAGTCTACAGTTTCCTCGACACAAAAAAGCAGGAAGATATCATGAACCGCGCAAAATGCATCGTGAGCCGTTCTGGTTATACGACTGTGATGGATCTTGTCGAGCTCGGCAAGAAGAAAGTCCTCTTCATCCCAACACCAGGACAGACTGAGCAAGAATATCTCTCGCGGCTATTATCGCAGCGCAGTTATTTCTATTCCGTGAGCCAAAAAAAGCTCGACCTTGCGATCGACGTGGAAAAAGCGAAGAAATACAAAGGCTTCACGCCATCGTGGAAGACTGCCGAGAGTACAAAATACATTCTCAAATTGATCGGCTGCGATTGAGTTAGTTTTTAATTAATAATCTATATATAGGTCATAACTCTCTCTCATCTTAGTTCAGAGGTTGTTAAGCAATGGCAAATGGTGTATACAATTCTTGTTTGTTTGTGTTTGGCATACTTTTGTTGAAGTTTATGTTTTGGGATTCAATAAAAGATGGAAAAGTAGGTTTTTACGGCTCAAAATACTATCTTTCGAAAACGCCAAATTTGTTTTGGACGCTTGTGTTAATCTATTTAATAATGGGCATCTTAGCTGTAATTATTTCGATTTTTCTTTTTTTCTATTCCTAATCTAAAATTTGATCGGGCTGGATTCAGCAGACAAATCTCATCAGAATACGCTTACATTTAAATATGACTGGGACGTGAACACAAATCATGGCACCGACAATATCTATAGTCGCATCGATGCACAACCGCAAACAACAGACTCTTGATATCGTCGATAAATTATTTCTGCCGAGCATACTCAAGAATGCGACGAAGGATATGCAATTCATATTGATTGACGACCAGTCTCCAATGTCTGTGCAGACCAAAGCAATCGTCGACAAGCATGCGCCGATGCTCAAGAAAAGATTGGGCCAATTTCTATTTGTGAAGAACAAGACAAATCTCGGATTTGCAAAAAGCTACAATCGCGGCATGAGCCTGTCAAAAGCGCCATTGCTTCTCGTCACGAATGATGATGTCTATTTCCCGCAAGGATCGATTGAAAAACTCGCCCGTGCGGCAAACGACGACAAGCACGCCGGCGTCGTCGGTCCCGTAACGAATTGCGCCTCAGCATATCAAAATACGCAATTATTCAAAAAACTTGAATCGTACGCAAAGCCGGAGATCGATCGCATAGAGAAATTCTCCCAGTGGTTGTCTCAAGTCATGCATGGCAAGACATACTCCGTCAAAAAGCTGATTGGCTTTTGCGTCGTGTATAAACGGGACATACTTGACAAAACAGGCTTGTATGATACCAAATACATCTACGGCAACGCGGAAGACGACGACTTGCACCACAGAATTGTCAAACAAGGCTATGATCTCAAACTAATCGGAGATATCTTTGTCGAGCATGGAGGAATCAGCGGCGGACATGCATCTATCAAGCAACGACCGCTGCATATGGCAAGACACTACGTTCTCAACTGCTTGAAATTTGGCATTTCCAATAACAAGATCCTCGAGTCTATCTGGATCGCATACATCCGTAATCCAGTCCAAGAGAGAGGATTTTTCACGATAACAAAAGAGATCGAGAAAAATAGGAAACTGCTCGGCATAGAAAAATTCTGAATCATTCGAAGCATTACAGAAAATCACAGTTGCAAACGACACGCAACTGCGGCATACTAAAGCGCAATCCTAGAATTCTCTGCGACTACGGCAAAATCTCTGACATCGGACTCACACAGTTATACTACTTATACTAATTCCTGTGAAAGATACTTCTTGTAGACATACCAACCACCGACACCCAGAAGCACTACGAGTATAATCAAGAATTCAATCTGATTGAAATGCCCGAGAATGGAGCCATACAATCTGCCAGAAAAATATCCCAACAAAAAGAATACCAGAGAATACACAGCCGATATTATCCAAGAATAAAAGATGAATTTACGCAAGGGCAAAACCATGCCGGCGATAGTCAAACCAGGAATAGGAAGCAGCGGCATGATTTTTATCGCCACCATCATTTTTCCGGCATGCTTGCGCAGCCCTTCTTTTATGGAGTCCATCTTGCGATGAGTGACACCACGTTTCAACAAGAAATCGCGCGCAGTCGATCCTTTCAACTTGTGACCGATGGTGTAATAGATCAGATCAGGACAGATATTTCCAAAGAACGAGAGCAATAATATATAGAATGGATTGAAAAAGCCTAATGAGGCGGCGAACGACGCGATGTACGTCGCTATCGGTCCTTCAACGAAAAAAAGAGCGAACAACCCGAGATATGTGAGATTCTCAAGCGAAACAAGTGCCGCTGCTGCTGAACTCAGATCCATACCGCAAGCAGCAGATTTGAGGTTAATAAACCTTTAGAAGTTACAGAGAATGGAGGAACGGATCGTCTCAAGAAAAGTCAGCATCTAAATCAGTGAAACTCTTCGTATCGCGAAGATGCCGGTGATATGTTATGACAAAACGGTGCGTCTCGTCGCGAATCCTCTGAAGAAGACGGATATCTGCGTCGCGCGCCGCATTGCTGTTCGTCTTGAGCGGCTTTGAGAGTCCCGGAAAGTAAATCTCCTCTTCGCGTTTTGCAAGCGAGATGATCGGCACGCGCATCTCAAGCTCTCGCAGCGCGTCGAGCGCTGCAGTCAGTTGACCCCGTCCGCCGTCGATCACAACGAGATCCGGCATTTTTTCTATTGTTTTATTTTTCTCGGGAGCAGCGAGCAACGCTTCGTCCTGGCTCATTTTTATTTTGTAGAACCGCCGTTTTATCACTTCATACATCGCGGCGAAATCATTCTGCTGGCCAGCAGTCCACTTGATGCGGAAGCGTCGGTACTGTTCTTTGTTCGGCACGCCGTTCGTGAAGTGGACTTTCGCCGCGACGATGTAATCATTCCCGAGGTTCGATATGTCGTAACATTCAATGTCATACGGAATCGTCGGCAGTTTGAGACGGTCTTTGAGCTTGATGAGCACCGGACTCTCGCCGGCGAGCGCATAGTCTGCGTTTGTCGTCGCAAGCTCAAGCAGCTTTTTCTTGTCCCCCTGCTGAGGAACGAGAAGAACAACAGTATATCCGACGCCTTTCGCGGAGAGTGCTTCGCTGATGAGGGAAAACTCAGCATCGCTCACGAAATCCTCCGACATGATGATCTCTTTTGGCGGCACGCGATCAGTATAATATTGCATGAGGAATTCCTCGTTCGTGCGCTGCAGACTACCGTGCTGTGGAATCGTAACGGTGAACTCGTCTTTCTTGTTGATCGTCCCGCGAACGATGTTAAAAATAAAATAAGATACCGCATTCCCGTCGGTAGAATAGCCGAAGATATCTTGGTCGAATTCTTTGAGCGTATCGACTTTCTGCCGCTCGTCCAAAATATCAAGCGCACGCAATTGGTCGCGGCGCAATTTTGCGTGCTCGAACTGTTGCGCCGCGGCAAACTTCTTCATTTCGGCGGCGAGAGAATTCTTGAGTTCCGAAACACCGTCGCCGCCGCGAAGGAATTTCTTCGCGCGATTCACTTGTTCAAGATATTGCGCAGAACTCACTTTCGTCAGCTCAGGCTGGCACGGACCCGTGCAAAGTCCGAGATGATAATTGAGGCACACTTTGTCCGGCAACACTTTACAGGTACGCAGCTGGAACGTCTCATTGAGGACTTTGACCGTCAGCGCACGTGAATATCCGTCGACGAATGGTCCGAAGAACTGCCCTTTCCCTTCTTTCGAGCGCGCAGTCACGACCCGCGGCAGCGGCTCGTTCGTTATCTGGATGTATGCATAGCGCTCATTCTCCTTGAGATCGATATTATATTTCGGTTTGTACTGCTTGATGAGCCGCGACTCGAGGAGAAGCGCCTCGACTTCCGTGTCGGTGATGATGTAGTCGATCTTTGCGATGTGCGACACGAGCGCATTCGTCTTCGCGTCGAGGTCCGACGGATCTTTCTGGAAATAATTCGACACGCGTTTCTTGAGATTCTTCGCTTTGCCGACGTAGATGATTTGTTTGTCAGCATTGAAATAGAGATAACAGCCCGGTTTGTTTGGAAGATGCTCTAAGTCTATATTCTGTGCCATGAGTATACCCGTTATGGTTGTATTTCACCCGAAAAACCAGGACGTAAGAACTTCTTCGCATACATCCATCCTTGGATTGCAGCAGAAGGGTCTTGCTCTTTTTTAAGGAGAGTCAATCCAGAATATCCTATGGGATAATGATAGTCTGTGTCAATCTTTCGCTGGAATGAATCCGGAACTTGCTGATCTTTTGGAAGCTTGAATAAAGATATATGCGGACTGTAATTGTTCAAAACATAATTTGAACCAAATCGTCTTTCATTTTCGGTTACATCTTTATCGCTGACAATTCGGTGTCTCTCAACTGCAGACAACACTAATTCATGCAGCTTTTGCAATTGCCTGTCTTTGACCATACGAAAAACAACAACTCTAGATTGTTCATTTTTGTCAGTGAAAGCAAAAACATCGAGCGTCTGCGTGTACAAAGACGGGTATTCAAATTTTGTCAGTAAACCATCAACATCTGAAATAAGTCGTTCGGGTTGACGTGCAGAGAATGGCGGAGATATTGTCAGATGGACCGGCAACTTCACATATGGATTATACTTAATGCCAAATTCTTTAGAGTAATCTCGGACTTCCGTATCCAAGAAGCGCAAATCGCTGGGAAGCGGAATAATGCAAAAAAGATACGTCGGTAAAAGAGGAAAAAGCGATTGACTGCGCGAAGATGCTTGATTTGTGTCAGCCATAAAGAATGAGAGCAAAGACGACATTAAAAAGATTAGCTATTAGTGAATTTATTTGCAAGTGACTGTGCAAATAATATGCTATATGCAAATTGATCAGAATGCATGCTTATTTTTGCACTTTTTCCGCACAAATATGCAAATAAGGAGCTTGGATTCTTTCATCCCGCCATTCAACTGAATTTGAAAAAGCCAACACTTCAGTGAATACTATTCCTTCGAAGTTGGCGATATGCAATGCATTACGATAAGCTGACTTCGGATGCCAGTAATCTATGAATGGCTCCATACCGCTCAGATGAGTCGTATACTCTGCTCCGTCGACAAACGACTGTGGCTTCTCAGGATGGTATGAACAAAAGTGATATCCCATGCCATCCGGATGCGGTTCGCTGATGATGATTTTGCCGCCAGGCTTCAATACTTTTGAAATCGTTTTTACCGTCGCAGAAATATCAGGCATTGTACAGAGAACGAAATTTACGAGTGCTACGTCATATTGCCTGTCAATAAGCTTGTTCTCAAATGTGCAGTCTATTTGATATTGCCCTTTTTTTGCTAAGGCAATTGCGACCGGCGCTGGATCGTAACCAAAGACTCTCAAGCCTTCCCGCGCATCTGTGAGAGTTTTTTCAAATCTTCCAGCGCCGCATCCAAAATCAAGCACAGTGAGATTTTTCTCAAGAAGATTGTCAAGCATGCTTGTGACAGTGCCGAATGCAAGTCTTTTGTCAAGTGTGTCCAACTTGTCGAATTCAGTCGTGTGGGATTCAATGAGCGTATTCCATTTTGTCATGCGACAGAGGTAACAAAGGGAATGTTTAAATATTAGTTGTCATGTATTATGACTACTATGAAGATAAGTGAGCTCGTAGCAGTAGGCATGAACCGCAATGAAGCAGCGGTGTATCTCGCATTAGTTGAATCGGGCCAGGCGACTGCACGTGAAATCACAGCTAAGACAAAGTTTCACAAAAATATCGTTTACGACAATCTGAATAAACTAGCCGACAAGGGTCTTATATCACAGGTCGTTTCAGACGGCGCGACACTTTTCTCATTGGCAAATGCAACTGCGCTTACGGACTATGCTGCGCAACAGCTTGCACAGTCGCAAGAGATTTCTTCTTTGGCTACTTCTTTGCAAAAAAAGATCAACGCAGTCCAAGCGCGCATACCGCGCAAAGTCTCAACGGAACTATTTGTCGGTGTGCAAGCAATCCGCTCTTTTTTTGAAAAGACTTTATCTGATGGAGATTACTGTGTCATTGGCGCGCCACAAGCGTCTGTCGATATAATGGGCACTACCTTTTGGCAAAATTATAATATCAAGAAAATTGAACGCCGTAATACTGCACGCATAGTATTTAATGAATCATTGCGCGCATTTGCAAAGATTGTTGCTGATAAATTCACTATAATACGATTCCTACCAACAGTAGCTGAGCCGTTATCAGAGATTCATATTTCAGATAGTTATGTAGCTATCATCATTTGGACTAAGGAACCCTCGCTCACTTTGATCAATGATAAAGAGGCTGCGAAAGGTTATCAAGAATATTTTGAATTGCTCTGGAGCATTTCTAAAAAGTAAGGGAGATCTAAAAAATAAAAAACAAGATAATGGATTTAATCTCCCAGCACACGTTTCAGGAAATATCCCGTATGGCTGCGCTCATTCGCCGCGACATCTTCCGGCGTACCGATGGCAAGGATTTCTCCGCCGCCGGCGCCGCCTTCTGGTCCGAGATCGATGAGCCAGTCTGCTGATTTTATCACGTCGAGATTATGCTCGATAACAACGACTGAATTTCCTTTATCGACAAGACGGTTGAGGACTTCAAGCAGCTTTCGCACGTCTTCAAAATGCAAGCCGGTCGTCGGTTCGTCAAGAATATAGATCGTCTTGCCGGTGCCACGCTTCGCAAGCTCGCTCGTCAATTTGATTCGCTGCGCTTCGCCGCCGGAGAGCGTTGTCGCACTCTGTCCGAGCTTGATGTATCCCAAGCCGACGTCGGAAAGTGTTTCTAGTTTGATGCGCAGCGTTGGAATATTTTCGAAGAATGCCAACGCTTCTTCGACACTCATCTCAAGCACATCAGAGATATTCTTATCGCGATAAAGGATTTGCAACGTCTCAGCGTTGTATCGTTTGCCTTTGCAATCTTCGCACGGAACGTAGACGTCCGGCAGGAAATTCATCTCGATGCGGATCAATCCGTCGCCTTGGCAGGTCTCGCAGCGACCACCGGAAACGTTGAACGAGAATCGGCCTGGATCATAGCCGCGGATCTTCGCTTCTTTTGTCGATGAGAAAAGCTCACGGATATCGGTGAAGAGTTTTGTGTATGTCGCAGGATTGCTTCGCGGCGTGCGACCGATCGGCGATTGATCGATGTCGATCACTTTGTCGAGCGCCTGCAGATTCTTTATTTCTTTGTGTTTGCCGACAGGCAGATTTGTCGTGTTGAAATTATTGTGCAATGCTTTGAAGAGCGTTTCGTTGATAAGCGTCGACTTCCCCGAACCAGAGACGCCGGTGATGACTGCGAGGACGCCGAGCGGAATATCAACGGTGAGATGCTTCAGATTATTTTCGTACGCATCGACGATTGTTATTTTCCCAGAGGATTTGCGGCGATCTTTCGGTTTTGGCGTCGGGATGAATCGTTTTCCCGAGAGATAGTCTGCCGTCAACGAATTCTTCGCTTTTGAGATATTTTTCGGAACGTCGGCGAATATGATGCTGCCGCCATGGATGCCGGCGCCTGGACCCATGTCAATGAGATAATCCGATGCGCGCATCGTGTCTTCGTCGTGCTCGACGACGAGGACTGTGTTCCCGATGTCGCGCAATTTCTTGAGCGTATCGATGAGTTTCTGGTTGTCGCGTTGGTGCAGTCCGATGCTCGGCTCGTCGAGAACATAGAGGACGCCAGTCAGATTCGCGCCGATCTGCGTCGCGAGACGGATACGCTGCGCTTCGCCGCCGGAGAGCGTTCCTGCGCTGCGAGAGAGATTGAGATAGCCAAGTCCGACATTCTTGAGGAACGAGAGGCGCTCGATTATTTCTTTGAGGACTTGCTTCGCGATATGCTCTTCCGTTTTCGTGAGGTTCAGCGTCGAGAAGAATCGCAGTGCGTCGTTGATAGAGAGATCAGTCGTGTCGATGATCGATTTATCGTGGACTGTGACAGCGAGAGATTCCGGTTTGAGACGCTTGTTGTTACACGTATCACAAGGGTGTTCTGTCATGTATTTGAGCATCTCTTCGCGGCGGCCTTCTGATTCAGTCTGACGGAAAAGGCGTTCATGCAATGGAATGATTCCTTCGAAGGCGTCGTTTGCCGACGAGAAATATGCCGGCGTTATCTTGCCGACATTCTCTTCTTTCTTGTCGCCATAGAGAAGAAGCTGCTGATTTTGTTTCGAAAGTTTCCCGAATGGCGTCCACGGATCGATACCGTAATATTTCGCGACGGCGAGCAGTTGTTTTCGTCGCCAGCTGTCCATCACTCCTTTGTACGTGCGCACGCAACCGTCGGCAAGCGATTCGCCGTAATCGACGAGAAGATGCGGATCGAATATCTGTTTGAATCCAAGACCGTGACAGTCCGGACATGCGCCAAACGGCGAATTGAATGAAAACAGTCTCGGCTGCAATTCCTCGAAGCGGATTTCTGGATGCTCCATGCAGCCGCCTTTTCGGTTGAAGAGGAATTCCGTTTGCTGCGCAACAGACGCACTATCTTGAGAATCTGTCGATGTTTCTTTCTTTTTATCATCGGCAGCGTTGACAATCTTGAGGAGCATCAATTCGTTTCCGTGCTTGAGCGCAGTCTCCACTGCGTCAGCAAGACGTGTCTTGAATTCTTTGTCGCCGCCGCGAATGACGAGTCGGTCGACGACAACGTTGATATTGTGTTTTTTGTATCTGTCGAGCTTCGGCGCCTTGTCTGCATCGACATCGTAGACTGCATTGTCCACTTCGAATCGTGTGAAACCTTTCGCGGCGTAATCTTCGAACACTTTCTCATGCGTTCCTTTCATGTCGCGGATGACGGGTGCAAGGACGAGAATCTTCGAACCTTCCGGCTGTTTGAGGATCTGCTGCGTGATCTGCTCAGTTGTCTGCGGCGTGATGAGCTTTCCGCAGATCGGACAATGCGCTTTCCCGATACGCGCAAAAAGCAGACGCAAATAATCATAAATCTCGGTGACCGTGCCGACAGTGGATCGCGGATTTTTGCTCGTCGTTTTCTGCTCGATAGAAATTGCTGGACTAAGACCTTCGATTGAATCGACGTCCGGTTTATTCATCACGCCGAGGAATTGCCGCGCATACGCAGAAAGCGACTCGACATATCGTCGTTGGCCTTCAGCATAAATCGTATCGAACGCAAGCGTCGATTTTCCGCTGCCGGAAAGACCAGTGATGACAGTCAACGTATTTTTAGGAATCGTGACACTAACGTTCTTCAGGTTATGTTCCCGTGCTCCTTTTACAATCAACGAATCCGAACTCATACGCATGTTACCGTGCCGCCTTGGAGAGAAATCAGGAGCGAGGTCGATTCATGCAGACCTCGCGACGCTTGCTCTGCGACGAAGGAGCAGAAAGTCTCCGCGGCACACTCGTAGAATCAAAAAACGGTTTATAAATATTGGGTAGGAATGTGACATGCTGTCTTGTGGCAACGTGCGACATGGCAAAAAAACAACAGACATATAATTAAGAGGAGAAACCAACATTTGATGAAAAACTTTCTCACAGAACTCGACAACGAACCATTGAGCGCGATCACGCATTTCATTGGCATGCTGCTCTCGATAGCAGGCCTCGTCCTGCTCGTCGTCTACGCGGCGAAATATGAGACGGCGCGATACGTCGTCGGCTTCTCAATCTTCGGCGCGACGCTCATCCTGCTCTATCTCGCAAGCTCATGGTACCACTTCGTTCCGGTCAGCGCGAGAAAATGGAAATCGGTGATGCAGAAAATCGACCACTCGATGATCTATGCATTCATCGCCGGCACATACACGCCCATCTGCATCATCACGCTGCGCGGCGGCTGGGGCTGGTCGCTCTTCGGCATCATCTGGGCACTTGCAGCGATCGGCATCGTATGGAAATCTCTCGGCAGATACAACGACCTCATCTCGACGGCACTCTACGTCATCATGGGATGGCTCGTCGTCATCGCATTCGTCCCGCTGAAAAATAATTTATCCCACGGCGGATTAGGCTGGCTGTTCGCCGGCGGGATCGCGTACACGCTCGGCGCCGTCGTGTATGCGCTCGAAGACCATTATCCGAAAAGAAAGTGGTTCAATCTCCACGACCTCTGGCATATTTTCGTGCTCGTCGGAAGTTTCTGCCATTTCGCCTTCTTCTTCTGGCACGTTTTGTAAAAGAATATTTTTATCTATTTCCAAATATTTTTAATTTTCTCTTCCTCTTCAATTTCTAAAATAGAGATTAACTTCCTATATTCTTCTTCAATTTTATTTTCTTCGCTCAGTCTTTTATTATACTCACTGACAGTCCAATATTTTCCTTCACACCAAATTCCTTCAGCCATAATTTCACCTTCTTTCAATCCCTTCCTGAATCAATCCCAGCCAATTCATCCTTCGGCAATCTCTCTTTCAATTTATGCACCTGATCGCGGATCTCGATCGCCTTCTCAAAATCCAAAGATTCAGCCGCGATATTCATCTGATCAGTCAGATCTTCAATGAGCGCAGGAATATCAGACAAAGCAATATGCTTGACATCTTTTAATTTCGTAACTTCCTCTTCTTTGATCGGCTTGATGATCGTCGTCGGAGTGATTCCATGTTCAAGATTATACGCGACCTGCTTCTCTCGTCGTCTATTTATCTCAGAAATAGCATTCGTCATCGAGCCAGTCGTCACATCGGCATACAATACGACGCGGCCCGCAGAATTACGTGCAGCACGTCCCGACGTCTGGATCAACGAACGTGCGTCGCGCAAGAATCCTTCTTTGTCAGCATCTAAAATCGCGACGAGTGCAACCTCAGGAATATCCAAACCCTCACGAAGAAGATTGATACCAATCAGTGCATCAAACTTCCCCAAACGTAACTGCCGAATTATCTCAGAACGTTCAAGCGTTTCAATCTCAGAGTGCAAATATCGCACGCGCACGCCTTTCTTCGCGAGATAGTCGCAGAGATTCTCAGCCATCCTTTTTGTAAGCGTCGTGACAAGCGATCGGAATCCAGCTTCCGTCGTCGACTTGATCTGCGCGACGAGATCATCCATCTGTCCTTCTTTAGGTCGGATCGTGATCGTCGGATCGATCAATCCCGTCGGACGCACAACTTGTTCTGCGACGGCAGACGAAACTCCTAATTCATACGGTGACGGCGTCGCACTGACGTACAAAACTTTGTCGATCTTCGCGTCGAACTCTTCAAATGTCAGCGGACGATTGTCATACGCCGACGGCAGGCGGAAACCATTGTCAATCAACGAAGCTTTGCGCGATTTGTCGCCCTTCCACATGCCATGGACTTGTGGAATCGTGACGTGTGACTCGTCGACAATCAACAAGAAATCATCGTGGTCGAAAAAGTCGATCAACGTGTATGGCGGCTGCCCAGCAGAGCGTCCGTCGAAATGCCGAGAATAATTCTCGATGCCGTTGCAATAGCCGAGCTCTTTGATCATTTCAAGATCATATTTGACGCGCGTCTTGAGACGGTGCGCCTCGAGCATCTCAAGCTTTGGCAGCGTCTCTTCCAGTTCGGCCTGGATCGAGTTGAGCGCGCGATCGATCTTGCTCTGCGGAACGACATAATGTCGCGCGGGAAAGAGCAGATAGAAGTCAAAATCATGCAGTTTGGAATTATTCACCGGATGCATTTCTGATATCGATTCGATCTCGTCGCCAAACATGCTGATACGGATAACATTGTGTGCATATCCTGGAATGATATCGATGATATCGCCACGCACACGGAATGTTCCCGGTTTGAGTTCAATATCATTACGTTCGTATTGCATGCGGATGAACGACATGAGAAGTTCGCTGCGTTTGATGTGCTGACCCTTTCGCATATGGACTGCCATCGCCTTGAATTCATCCGGACTTCCCAATCCATAGATACAGGAGACAGAGGCGACGATGATCACGTCGCGACGCGTCGCGAGCGACATTGATGCGCGCAAACGCAGCTGCTCTATCTTCTCATTCACTTGCGAATCTTTCTCGATGTATGTATCGGTCGCAGCGATATAGCTTTCT
>CAZGJY010000004.1:0-21791 GCA_964525725.1 uncultured Methanosarcinales archaeon
TCGTAATGTTGAATAAACCGCCAGATATGCTGCCGGATAGACCATCCGCTTTCTTCTCGATCGATTTGACAAACCCGACGAGGAATTCTGCGCCGAACCGTTGCGCTTGTTTTTTGCACGTCGCGACGAGATCAGGCCCGAGGACGCCGTGCTCAAAGCCAGGGAAGTTTTCGACGTCAGTCGTGAGCGTGAGCTGGCCGCCGTCTTCTGGTCCGCAGATGATGAGTGGTTTGAGATTTGCCCGCGCAACGTAGATCGCAGAGGTGAGCCCGCTGATGCCTGCGCCGATTATGACAACGTTTCTTATTGATGATGAAGGTGGATCGCTCATGTTTTTTAGAGCAGTTGGCAGATTTATAAAGATTAACTATCAAACATAGGCTTCAACACAGCTGTAAAGAGTTGACTTGTAGTTCAGAATATTTTTATCATATCTTCAAGAGAAATAATCAAGAAAAATAAAAAAGAGGCGCAAGATATACGTATGACCACGGAAAAAAAAAGGACATCATCTCTATTCTCCGAGAATAATCTCACGCATCCAGCGCGTGAATCATCTGATGATTTGCCTGATGAAACGACAGTCTACTTCGTACGTCACGCAGTGCCTGATTCGCATCTCACGAATGGACATCTCACGTCTCAAGGATATGCGCAAGCGAAAAAGATTGCAGGATTGCTCTCGCAGGAATTACACAATAAAGCCGGCGATAAAAAGCCATTGCTCGTCGTGAGCCCGACAGTACGTACGCGCGAGACTGCTGATCCTATCGCGTCAAAGCTCGGTGTGCGACCGCTCATTCACAGTGCTTTTTCAGAAGAATATCTTGCTGATACGAACAGTATATTCTTTTCTCCGGCGTTTTTGCGACGACATGTTGCATCGCAGAAGATATTGCGCGCGTTCCGCCAGATTGTGCGCGCAAATCACGGAAAAACAATTGTTATCGTGACACACGGCAATGTGATTCGCACATTGACAGGCAAACTTCTGCGAAAATCGTATGACGAAATGAGCAAGACACCGGTCGTGTGCGGTTCAGTGACTACGCTACGAATCCGCGGACATGCTATTTCGG
Organism: uncultured Methanosarcinales archaeon; assembly: GCA_964525725.1. Taxonomy (GTDB): domain Archaea; phylum Nanobdellota; class Nanobdellia; order Woesearchaeales; family DATGWN01; genus DATGWN01. The sequence continues at coordinate 1,080 of CAZGJY010000004.1, forward strand.
TTGACAAGTATACTGAAGTATAGAACTAAGAATCAGCTTGACAACCTTTAGATAATAAGGGGACGGTTAAGCAAATTGTATAAACATCTCCACCCATCATGTCGTCATGAATTCCGATGATGACCTCATCCGTGGATTGAAGAGCAGGATCAATGAACTGTGCGATGCTCGAGAAATTGACAAAGCGATAGAAACATTCTCAAAAGCGAAACAGCTCTGCCTGCCGAGCAATCCGCTCTATAACGGTGTTCTTCAAAGCCACTCGCATTTATTGAGCGCGATAAAAAGTTATGTCCACTTTGTTCTTTCGCCGGATTGCAGAATCCGACCGTACAAAGGGAAGATTACACAATACATGGATTATGCAGGAATGACTCTTGTCGATCTTAACCCGAGCGAGGCTGCAATACTGCAGTCGCTTTAGTCAATCGCTTTTCTCGACAAAAATATAATTATGTGATCAAGCCTTTGCTTGTCCAATAAGCTGCAGATCAAGAGCTGATGCAGCGTCAGTCGGTTTCTTGAAATAAGAAAGGTGCGCAGGGTTAGGTATCAAAAAATTTCCGCTTCCATAGGGAACTGCCGTTATTGGATAGAATGAATCTCTTGGGATTTTCGCTCCGCCATAATTTTGCACAAATCTGGGCGCGTCTAGATTGGAAGTATCATAGACGAATAAATCTATATTTTTTCGCAGACCAGAAATATCTGCACGGTGTACGAGGCGCAGATGTCTTTTGCGGGAAGCAATGATGTCTTGCGACGATGTGGGCATGAGCAATTGGAGCGTCTTTGACGCGAGACGGATGCTTGCAGTGCGTGTGAAGAAATCGTATCCTAGCTTATCTGCATACTTGCCGAATTCAGGTAAGTCGCTCTCAAAAACAATGAAATCTACATCATGATGCCGACGATGGAAATCACCTTGCAAAAGGCTCAGCGATAGTCCGCCAGTCAAATATACAGGCGCGGTTGATTTCGCAGAAAACCATGCTAAGAGATCGAGTTGCTTCGCTAAATCGCTCTCTTCTTGCGCACTATATCCTGATGGCGTTTGTTCACGGCGATCGTTGAGTAATAGTTTCATGGGAGTATTTATTGCTGTTTGTGAGATTTGAGAAAAACGCATCGATTTAAGAGATTATGGGAGAATTTGAGTCGTTAATGGAGAGTATTCACTGATGACGGTTGACGTTTGCAATAAGCTTTATATAGCAACTTTGCGGATTTGCCCTAAAAGAGGTGTATGAGTGGCGACAATTGCGTTCTTTGATACTGCGACATGGGAGCAGTCTTTTGTCCGACGGCATATCGGCGCATTATTCGGCCACAAATTGCATTTCTTCCCTGAATCGTTGACGCACAAGCACATCGAGCGATTGCAAGATGTCGATATCATCTCAATCTTTGTTCAATCCAAGATGGGCGCAGACGTCGTCCGACGGCTGCCAAATTTGAAAATGATTGCGCTACGAACGACTGGCTTTGATAATGTCGATATAATAGAATGTGCACGGCACGGCGTTGTTGTCTGCAATGTTCCGGCGTATGGTGATAATACTGTCGCAGAACACACATTTGGTCTGCTTTTGTCGCTTGCGCGCCATATCCATACAAGTTTCGATCGCGACAAAGATATGGACTTCACGATAAAAGATCTCGTCGGCTTCGATTTGAAGCGCAAAACGCTCGGTATCCTCGGCGGTGGAAAGATTGGAATGAACGTCGCGAAGATTGCGCATGGCTTTGGCATGAAAGTCTTTGTCTATGACAAGATGCAGAATAACTTTTACACCGACATCCTGGATTTTGAATATGCGAGCCTAGATCGTATTTACGCAGAATCAGATATCATCACGCTCCATCTGCCGTATCTTGCGCAGACACATCATATCATCGACAAAAAAGCGATCCATAAAATGAAGCACGGCGTGATATTGCTCAATGCAGCGCGTGGCGCTCTTATCGATACTGAAGCATTGCTTGATGGTCTTGAATCAGGAAGGATCGCAAAAGCTGGCCTTGATGTTCTCGAAGAAGAAGAATTCCTCACACATCCGCAGTCGTTTGATGCGCGCCATCCAAAACAGGCGACGCTGCTCGTGATGAACCGTAAGATAATCGCGCATCCAAATGTTATCTTCACGCCGCACAATGCGTTCAATACGAATGAAGCTCTGCAGCGCATCGAAGCGACGACGCTCGAAAATATCAAATCATTCTTACGTGGAAAAACAATCAACCAAGTCAAAGCGTGATGTGAACTATGAAACGAAGAAATGCTAAATCAAGATCAAACAGACAGAATCAAAGGAAACATTCATCTACATTTAAATCTGCACCAATCATCATGCCTGCCGATGTTCCCGTCGAGAAGCGACGAGCATACACCACGAATTACAATCTGATCACGCAAGGCAGCGGACGGCTCATGCTCTTCGCGGGAGACCAGCGGGTCGAGCATCTCAACGATGACTTTTACGGCAAAGATATTGCTGTCGATGATGCGACGCCGGAGCATCTGTTCCATATTGCGTCGCAGGCACGCATTGGCTGTTTCGCCGCGCAGCTCGGACTTGTTGCGCGTTTCGGCCCGGCATTCCCTGATATTCCTTATCTGATAAAAATGAATTCCAAATCGAATATCGTAAAGACGAATCAGATCGATCCCTACAGCTATGCATGGTATGATGTCGAGCAGGTTGTTGCATTTGCAAAACAATCAAAGCTCAGAATTGCAGCAGTCGGTTATACGCTTTATTTGGGAAGCGAGTTTGAATCACAGATGTTGCATGAAGCTGCGCAAATCATATTGAAAGCGCACCATCACGGACTTGTCGCTATTGTCTGGATATATCCTCGCGGAAAATCTGTCACAAACGAAAAGGATCCTCATCTTATCGCTGGCGCGTGCGACATCGGCTGTGCGCTTGGCGCAGATTTCGTCAAAGTCAATTTCCCCGTCGTTCTCGGCGAGGATCCATACTTTGCATTCAAAGAAGCGGTGCTCGCCGGCGGACGCACAAAAGTCGTTTGCGCAGGCGGCGGAAGCGAGGATGTCGAGACATTCCTCACGGCTCTCTACAAACAGATATTTGTTTCAGGCGCCGGCGGAAATGCGACGGGCAGAAACATCCATCAGAAGCCGCTTGTCGAAGCAGTGCGGTTCTGCAATGCGATCTCTGCAATCACGATCGACGGGAAATCTGCAGCAGAAGCGTATCAGATTTATTTGGGAAGATTGTGAATAAATAAAAGTCAATTGATGAGCAACGCGGCAAGTTTCCACTTGTTCCAGATGGAAGCGAAGCTTTCAGCTGCAGCGTGGACTTAGTCCACTCTGCTCGTGGAGCGAGCGACACAAGCGCTGCATGAATCGCGCTTGCGTCTGATTAAATGCCAAGGCGTTGTTCATCTTAGTTTTTGTGTTTGTTGAAATGAGAGAGATTGTCATTATGCGGCACGGGGAAAGTGTGTGGAACCTCGAGAATAGATTCACCGGCTGGGCTGATGTCGAGCTGAGCGATGAGGGTGAATTCGAAGCGCTGCGCGCTGGCCACGATATGAGAAAACGAGGCATGCGATTCGATCTTGTTTTCACGTCGATACTCAAGCGCGCGATCCACACAGCGCAGCTTGCGCTTGACATTATGGACCAAGTTTACGTGCCGATGATCAAAGACTGGCATCTCAATGAGCGTCATTACGGCGCACTGCAAGGTCTCAACAAAGCAGACATGGCGGCGAAGTTCGGCGAAGAGCAAGTGTTCGTCTGGCGACGAAGCTATGATCTGCCGCCAACTGAACTTTCTGATTCTGAATATGAGAAGTTCCTTGCTGATCCGCGATATTCGTCTGTTCCACGAGAACAACATCCACGCGTTGAAACGCTTAAAGATGTTGTCGCGCGCGTCGTCCCTTTCTGGACGCAAGCGATCATGACTGCGGCACGTGATCGACGTGTGCTTGTCGTCGCTCACGGCAATTCATTGCGCGCGATCCTCAAGCACATCGAGAATATCAGCGAGCAAGCTATTCCGTTATTGAATCTGCCGACGGGCGTTCCAATTCTCTTAAAATTCGATGACGAGTGGAATTATGCCGGACGTGAATATATCGGTGATGCCGCTGAGATTGCGAAAGCAGTCGCAAAAGTCGAAGCGCAAGGACATGCGCATCCGTAAATCCTTTCTATTTTTCTCCGTTAGCCGAATAGTGGTTTTCTTGCGACGTACTGTATGAATTCGACGGGGTAGTTCCTGTAGTTTTCTGTGTCAGCCTTTGATTTTCGATACTCAGCCAATCCTTTTGCTGTCTTTTTATTGAAGTCGTGGAAGATGTCTGTTATTGTAAATCCCGATGTCGCTATTTCACACGCGAGATCGTCTCCTATAAACGGATGCAAGACCAAATCATACTTGTGCGAGCCTTTTGCAAGCTCGAGATGCAGTTGTACTGCTGTCTGCGAGGTGTAGGGAAATGTCGGGCAGAGTTCGCTGTAATCATATTCTTTCCCGACGGGCGTGAACATGTTCTCGATTATTGCGTCGTAGTTTCGCTGATCAATAAGCAGTACTCCGCCAGGCTTGAGAATTTGATAGAATGACCGCAGCGTTCTCTCACGATCTTTTTTCCGGAAGAGATATGTTAATGAGTTTCCAAGGCAAGTGATAACATCAAAGGAGTTTGACTGATAAACTTCTTTTTCTTTAAGCTCAAGCCAATCAGCGACGACAATACCTATTCCCTTGCCCGTGCCGAAATGATCTTCATAATTATTGCTCGGAATTGTTCCACCAAGCATATCGCCGACAAATCTAAACTGGAGATTGTTTGCTCCGATGTTTTTTGTCGCCACATTCACAAAACTCATGTCTACTTCGTTGCCAAATACATGTTGAATGCCCGCTTGCTTGAGCGCAATCACGCTCGAGCCCGATCCGAGACACATATCGAGGAGTGCGCATTCGTCTTTGCGGCAAGGGAGCTGGCTGAGGACGAACGGCGTTTCGTATTTCTTTCGATGCTCGATATTTGCATACGCTTGCCACATATCGTTGAGAGTATGTGAATCTGTTCGGAGTGTGCGTGTGTAGAGTTTTTTGACATCAGCCAAAGGCACGCCTTGAAGCACGAGTGACTCGATTGTCGATAGTTGTTCGTCTGAAATCATGTTGTTACCTCACCAGTTTCATTGTTACTGAGAAGTGATATCTCTTAGTTAAACTATCCGACAAGTTTATATGCCGAAGAGAATATTATGTCGCTATTTATGTCAAAAAGTCAAAAAGCTCAGACAACAGCGCCCCAGATAATGACGCTCGATATGAAGGACAAGCGCATATTGTGCGAACTCGATCGCAATGCAAGACAGACGTATTCGGAGATAGGCAAAAAAGTACGTTTGAGCAAGCAAGTCGTGGAATATCGCATAAACCAACTCAAGAAAAATGATGTGCTGCAAGGCTTCTATCCAGTCATCCACTCGCAGCTTCTCGGTTTTATCTATTGCCGCGTCTCGATCACATTGCAAAACATCAGCCCGCAGCAATTACGGGCGATGGAAAACGATATCATCGCCCACAAGTATGTGTTCTGGTTCTTTGACACACAAGGGCCGTTCGATCTTTTCTTCGGATTATGGACGAGAAGTTTGAGCGAGTTCGAGCAGCAGTATGAAGAGTTCATGGGAAAATACTCGAAGTTTGTGAAAACTGCGACTCTCAATATTGCGACGGATGTCATTTATCTGCCGCACAGATATTTGCTCGATGCAAAGCATATGAATCAAATCCATGTGAACGACTGCGAGAAACGAGTGACAATCGATGCAAAAGATTATGCGATACTGCAAATGCTTTGCGAAGATGCGCGACGATCGCTCGTCGACATTGGAACTTTGACGAAACTGCACCCGAAAGTCGTCGCTTATCGTATCGCACAGATGGAGCACAACGGCTTGATCCTCGGCTACAAACCAATCATCAATTATGACCAACTTGGATTCACGTACTACAAGCTGTTCATCAATCTCCACGGATACACACAGGAGCAATTGCGCAGCATAAAAGAATGGATCAAACAACACCCTGCGACAATTTATCTTGTCGAGGGGATCGCGTTGCACGCAGACATCGACTGCGAGCTGATTGTCCGATCGAACCACGAGCTCTCGGCATTCATCACTGCACTGCGCGAGCGATTCCCTGCGATCATCAGCGATTTCTCGACAGTCATTTTCATGCGTGCGCTCAAGACTAGGTTTTTGCCTGAGATGAAGTTTGCTGGAAAACCAAAAGTCAGCAGGAAATAATCAGAGCATACCCAAAACCGATTGATTTTTAACGCATCTTCTCTTCTGACGTGTCTACTATGACAATCATCGATGATATTGAGCCGCTCGCAGTGAAATGGCGGGAGCGGAAAATCCCGATCCTGCGCATCGCTTCTGCAAGATGGCTCCGAGATCTTGTCGAGCAAAAGAGGCCGAAACGGATCCTTGAGATAGGCACAGCTGTCGGTTATTCGGGAACGATTCTTGCATCGCCGGTCGGACAAGGAGAGACAACGAGTGCTTCTCTTGTGACTATCGACAGCGATGAGAATGCGCTCAAAACAGCAGAAGAGACATTTGTGCAATTCGGCATTGATGCGCAGATCATCTCAGAAGACGCGACTGAGACGCTGCGCGACATCACGACGCTCGGCTTGATTCCCGGCGATTTCGATTTTATATTCATCGACCACGCAAAAGCGAAATATCTCGAAGCACTCGAGTATTGCATCAAACTCTCGAAATCCGGCACGATTATCGTCGCAGATAATACGAGCAACTCCAAATGTAAATCATTCGTCGATGCGATAAAAAAAGATCCGCGGCTCGAGACGACGATGATCGATGTTGGCGATGGAATGAGCATGAGTGTTGTCAAATAGATGTGTGATCCGGATATCATATGCTTCATTGCTGAGCAAAACATATAAAAGCGCAATTGCAAAAAATAATAATTAAAGTATATTATGAGAAAGTAAAAAAGAGGAAACAGATTGAATATCATTCTCATCGGACCGCCTGGCTGCGGCAAAGGGACGCAGGCAGAGCGTGCATGCGAAAAATACGGATTGACATACGTCTCGACAGGAAATATCATCCGTGAAGAGATAGAAGCGCGCTCGCAGATCGGTATGCGCGCGAAAGCGCTCATCGACTCCGGTCACTTTCTTGACGATCAAACCGTTCTCGAACTTGTGCGCAACGCATTGCTGCGGGTGAAGGGCGGTATTTTGTTTGACGGATTCCCGCGGACACTCAGCCAAGCATTCGCGCTCGACCACATTCTGCCGATAGACGTTGTTCTAGACTTTCAAGTCAGCGAAGATGTCGTTGTCAAGCGCATCAGCTCGCGATGGATGGTCGAATGGAGCCATGAACAACATACATTTCCATCGAGAGCAGAAGCCGATGCCTTTGTATCAAAACACGGCGGACTTTGCCACGAATTTCAGCGTGACGACGACAAAGAGTCAATTGTCCGCGAACGACTACGAGTCTATCATTCACAGACCGAGCCACTCATCAATTTCTACGGCAGACTGAACAAGATCTATGTCGTGAATGGCGAGAAGTCGATTGACGGAGTCTGGCAGGACGTGCAGAGCATTCTTGATCGAGCGCGGATTCGAGCGATAAGAAAAATGCATCCGTTATTCTTGACGAAACAGTGATTTGTCAGTCGCATATCCTTCGCACTTGACCAAAATATACATAAAGACAATTGTTCGCATAATTATGCAGATGAAAAGATATATTCTTGCGAACAAAAAAGCGTATGACGCGACGGCAAAAGAGTATGATAAGCGCGTCAAAGAATATGCATACTTAGACAAGCTTAAAGTTCTGCGTGTTTTGCGTTTGAGCGGTCTGAAAAAACCTTCCGTACTTGAGCTTGGACCTGGTTCTGGTTTGTGTCTCTCATACTTTGAAAAATACGGCACCCGAAAAACAACGGCAATAGACATCTCTCCGAAAATGATTTCTGTCGCAAAGAAACGCAGCCCGAATACGAGATTCATCCGTGGCGATTTCCTGACCACTCGTTTTAACGAGAAATATGACATCATCTTCGTGCAGGCATTCATCCATCTTTTTCCTTTGAGCGACGCGAGGCGCGTATTGCGTAAAATATACTCATTGCTTGCGAATAACGGTTTTGTCTTTATTGCAACGACGATACACGAAGCATCGAGCGAAGATTTCAGCAGAAAGAAAGATTATACCGCAAGCAAAAACACTGTCCGCTATCGACGGCAATGGTCGCAGAAAGATTTACTGCAAGAGATAAAGCCATATTTCTCGCTTGCCTATAAAAGATATCGCAATGAACGAAAATACAAAAAGATGTGGATGGGATTGTATCTGCGCAAACGTCACCGATCGTTGCCGACGAGCAATCCGTAGTTCTTTTCTATTTTATCGTTTATCTTTTTGTCGTGCATGTGCCCGTAGATCGCATAGATGCAGAAGCCGACCAATGCAACGAGAAGTATACAGTAGCTGACGAAGAGCATCACCATATTATTCTGCTGCAGATAGAAGAGGATCGCGGCAATCACCATGAGCGCGCCGGCGAGCGAGAAGCCTTGATAGAACTGGAATCTGCTCGATGAGATGATGCGCATATGCTTAAGCTGCGCGATGCGATGTTTGATGAGAGTTGGATCGGGTTTCATTTGTTCTTTACTGCTGCTACGGAGATTCCCCCCTCGTCCCTCGGAGAGCGAGTGCCGCAACGCCTGCCTGAATCGGCGTTGCTCCTAGATTTGCTCCAAGGTAGCAGCAGGCAGTTAGTATCTATTGTTATATATGTTGGATGAGGAAATTTCGCTTCTTGTCTTTTGCGTAATGATTCGCATATCGCATGAAACTGCGCGTTTTCTCGTCTATTTTTACGATGATAAGCGTGTTCGCTGACGCTGGAATCTCGACCGTCTCGTCGCCGCCCGTCGTGTAGACAAGGTCTGCGCCGGCGTTCTCGGGAAAGTCGTCGTCTGTGACATCAATGATGACATCGTGGCCTTTGCGCTTTATCTGTGTATCGACGATCATGCTGTAATCTTTCCATGTCAACGAAACAAGTCTCCACTCGTCACCCAGCGCTATGTCTGTGCCAAATATCGGTTTGAGGAATGCAGTCATTGTTTTCGCGAGCTGCGGGAGTTTGAGCCGTGTTGCGCTGAATCGATATTCGATCGGATCGACCTCTGGTTTTTTCGTCGCACGCTCGACGGTCTGCTTGAGTTTGTCGTATGAATCGTTCTTGAGGATTTGCCCGAGCTTGATGTTGGGAATCGCTTCGTTGTCGAAGAACGCTGTTTTTATCTGCGTGCCGATCTGCGGTTTTGCATATGCTGGATTGAGTTCAACGCTGCTCATAATACCAGCCTCCGATCGCAAGACGTTTTGTCTCCGACGTGATGACTTCTTCGACTTCGTGGAATGAGATTTCGCTCACTTCAAAGAATGCGAGCTTGTTGAACGAGGGATAGATACGTTTTGCGACTGTTGTCGGCAACCATGTTTCTCTTCCATCAGCATGATCTTTGCTTTTCTGCGCGTTGTAGAGCGCAAGGCTGCCGCCGTCTGTCTCTTCCACCGTCGAGAGATAGCAGAGGAATGCTATTTTCCGATCATCAAGCTGATCGTCGTGGCAGAGCAAGAAATTTGTGTCTTCGTAGAGCGTTCCTGCGATGTCGACAGTTTTCGAGAATAGGAAATCAGTGAGATGCTGCATATACGCGATGAATTCTTTGGAGTAGAGGAAATTGATGAATTCCTTGAGGACTTTGCTCTCCGTATTCTTGAGGTCTTGCGTCTGGTTGAATTTGAAGAGGTCTGATTCTTTGTTGTAAAATTTCTCTTCGAGCAGTGCTTTGAGGACTTCTACGAGCCGATGATGCAAGAAGAATTCTGACGCTTCGAGATATCTGTAAGGCTTGCTGTTATTGAAATCTGCTTTGAGCGATGCGATTGTTTTTTGATCGAGATATTCGGGATTGATCCACGCAGCAAGCGAATTGGATTCATGAGACGCATACGATGAAGAGTGCGCACGGGATGCAGAAGCAGTAGTTGCTGTTGAAATCTTTGGACTTACCATAACAATTGGACAATCCAGGGGTTTTAAAATATTTGTCTTGCTATGTGTTGCTTTTTCATTTTTCACGCAGGCACAGTTATATAAACAGAAAAAAGCACCCCCAAGCGATGCGACAATATATAACATTAGCAGCAATTGTGCTCTCGACGGGATTAAGCCCATCAATCACCTCTTCTTTCGGACAGAGTGCAACGCAACCATCGGGCTTGCCACAACGGACAGCTGCCATAGTGCAGCCGCAGGATTGTGTGCAACTGCCGGCAACTGCATCAAATGTGTTGCCGCTCTATTCAATCACTTTGTCCGCAAATTCTGTGAATCACAATCTTGATTATTCTAAAATTTCTGCAGCAAACCAATCAACGCCAAAAGAGCCATTGACGACGAACGCGGTTGATGAAGCATTCCCGCCGATATTCTCAGATTCGTATGTCCAAAAAATGAAAGACAGCACAAGAGTAAAACCGTCGTCTCCATTCGCATATTCTTTGACGAACCGGGAATCTTTCCCGGACATCGATAGAAATCTTCCAATCGAACCACAGCAACAGCCGAAAGAGTTGCTCAACCTTGAAGTGCGTGAGCCACCAGTGTTCGATAATCGCGGCGCAGCGACGCGGTACGCTGCCCAAGAGATTTTCCATAACAGTCCGTTGATCGGTCTCTCATTGCAAAAGTCATATGGAAATTCGGATGATTCTGTTAACAGCAGCTCTTCGACAAAGAAACCATATGGCGCGTCAATCGGAACGCACGGCGTCGGTGCGGAATTCAAAGGAAATTATACGCTTCTCCCTCATGTACGTGTCGAAGGCACTGTGACGACTGAGAAAGACATCCAACTTATGGTTCCTCTGACAGAATTTCACATACCAGGTCTGCCGAAGAATGCCAAGACGACCGGCGGCATCATGTACGATATAAAGAACCGTAACCAGCCAGAACTCAATGGCAAACCATCAATCAGCTTCTTTAGTCGCTTCTAAGGGACAGTTCTCGTCGATAATTATCATTCAATCTTTTTTTTAGTTAACTGGCCGTCGCCAGCTGTAAAACACTGCAAAGCATCTGATAAGAGCTACTTCCCCGTAGCAGTGAGAATGCCAGCATTCTCGCTGGCCTGCAAACATTCACGTTGCAGGCGGACAACCCCAGTAACGCTGTCAAACCGTTTCTTCTGTTGTGTTTTACCCTTTGGCTGGCGACTTTCTCAACGCGGTCCATAAAAACAGAATGCTTAAATACGGGTAAGTGGCGTTTTTGTCGTGATGAGCACGTACCAAGTTATCTCAAACCCGACAATACCGTTCCTGAATTCTTTTCTGAATTCAATCCGCCGCAACGAAACATTCGCAGTCGTCTATGATGATGATGCTGACGGACTTTGTTCTGCTGCAGTCTTCATCCACATGATGGAGCGTTTTGGCATCCGTGATCTGTTCGTGCAGTCGAAAGCGCGAGAGAACGATGTGTTTGGCCAAGAGTTCTATAAGACAATCATGGCGCGAAACATCAAAACAATCTTCTGTCTTGATTTCGATCCGATCAGTTGGGGATTTCTCTCGCCGAAAGGGCTTGAGACGTTGCCGTTCAATCTCATCGTATTCGATCATCATAAAGATAATTCCAAAGTCTATGAAAAGTCGATTTCGATGTTCATGCGAATGTTCGTCCATCCACTCAACGTGACGAATTCGCTCGAGCCTGCGCAATACTGCACGTCGAAACTTGTGTTCGACGCATTCTCGACGGTGAAAGATCTCCACGATATCGAGTGGAAGATTTTGCCGGGCATGATCGGCGATATGAATATCATAGGCTGGCCAGATTACATTGCGCGCGTCGCAGCAAAACAAGATGTGCGAATCGACACGTCAAAGCAAGATGGATTTTTCACATCGCCGTTCGGACAGTTCGCAGCGCGCGTGCACATGTTGCGCGCAAAGAATTACAAAGAATTCGAGAATGCATTGCCAGTCCTCCTCAAAGCGACAAGCATTTCTGAAGCGAACAGCAAATTGCCGACTGTCCCTGAGATCGAGCGCGTCTACAACGAACTTGTCGCGAACTATATGTCTCTGGCAAAAGTCGACGAGAAATCAGGACTCAAGATCATCGAATTGAAAGCGCCGTACCAGATGGCGAGCATGGTCGCGTCAATCGTCTCATATCTGCATCCGCAAGAGACATTCTTGTTCTATGAAGATGGAGGCGAAGGATTCATGCATATCTCGATGAGAAGCCAGCGCGCAGCTGTGCATCTCGGGCAGTTGCTCGACACAGTTTCGCGGCAATTTGAAGGCGCGAGCGGCGGCGGACACGCTCCGGCAGCAGGCGCACGATGCAAAACGGCTGATATCGACGCGTTCATAGAGAAAGTCAAGGCGGCGCTTGTCGCTTAATTTTATTTCTCAATTATTTATTGCTAGTTATTAAAATTAAAAATGCAGATAAAGAATCTTAGCCTATTCATTCATTTCTTCGGCGTTTTGAAAATATGTACTGCGCTTCCGAGAACGGCGTCAGCTGCTTCGACGATTGATTCAGACATAGTCGGATGCGGATGTATCGTGAGCGACAGATCGTCGACCGTTGCACCCATCTCGATCGCAAGTGCAGCTTCGCCGGCGAACTCTGAGACGGATGGACCGACGGCGTGTATGCCGAGCACGAGCTTCGTTTTATTGTCGCAGACAATCTTTGTGAAGCCGCCGCATTCATCATGTATCATCGCGCGTCCGAGCGCGCTGTGGGGAAATCGCTCTTCGCGCGCGTCATAGCCGCGTTTCTGCGCGTCAGCGAGCGTCATGCCGACGGACATTATTTCCGGATCATTGAATACGACGAATGGGATGACTTTGTTGTCGAATGCGCTCGGCAATCCGCAGATGACTTCTGCGGCGACTTTGCCTTGGCGCTGCGCTTTGTGCGCGAGCATCGGCTGACCGACGACGTCGCCGACCGCGAAAATATTTGGCTGCGTCGTCTTCATCTGCGCATCGACGACGATGAATCCGCGTTCATCGACTTTGACTTGCGTCTTCTCGAGATTGAGACCACGGCTGTTCGGTTTTCGTCCCACGACAACGAGAATTTTGTCGGCCGTGATCTTCTGCTCTTTGCCGTTCTCGTCATATGTGACTTCGACTTGTTTCGCTGATTCGATGATCTGCATCGATTTCGCTTTGCAATTATAGTGCGGCGTGACGTTGAAGAGCTTGAGATTTCTCTCGACGACAGTCACGAGCTCAGAGTCGATAACAGAAACAAGGCGATCGCTTCCTTCGAGAATGTGTACTTCGCAACCCAACTTTCCGTAGACCGTGCCCATTTCAGTCCCGATGTATCCGCCACCGACAATGACGAGCTTTCGCGGGACTTGCGCCATAGAGAGCGCTTCTGTCGAGCCGATGACATAGTTTCCATCGAACGGAAATCCAGGAATCTGTATCGTGACTGAGCCCGTCGAGATGATCGCATTCTTGAAATTGATCGCTGTGACGTCACTTTTGCCTTCGATGTGCAACAGATTCGGACCTTCAAAAAATCCGCGACCTTGAATGACTTCGATTCCGTATTTTTCGCAGAGCGTCGCTATTCCTTTGCTAAGCTTTTTGACGACGCCGTCTTTCCATGAGAACATTTTCTCGACGTCGAAATGATAATCTGTGATGACGACGCCCATCGAAGTCATTTCCTTAATCTTATTGTAGAAATTGGACGCAGTGATTATCGCTTTCGTCGGGATGCAGCCGGTGTTGAGACAGACACCGCCTAGATTAGGTTGATCATCCACGATGATGACATCTTTGCCTAGCTGCGCTGCACGTATCGCTGCGACATAACCGCCTGGGCCGCCGCCGATGACAACGATGTCAGTGTTCACCGTCATGGAACCGACGACCATTATGCGACCTCCATGAGGAGCAGTTGCGGATCCTGCAAGTATGAGATGAGCGTCTGCATGAATCGTGCAGCGTCTGCGCCGTCAGCGATGCGGTGATCAAAACTGAGCGAGAGCGTGACCATTTTCTGCACGAGAATCTTGCCGTCAATGACTTCTGCTCGGTCTTCGATGCGTCCGACGCCGAGGATCGCCACTTCAGGATAATTGATGATCGGCGTGAATGCTTCGACGCCGAGAGATCCGACGCTGCTGATCGTGAATGTGCCGTTGCTCGATTCGCTCGGCGAGAGCTTTTTCTGTTTCGCTTTCTCTGCAAGATCAGCGATGCGTTTTGCAATGTCGTAGATGCTGAGCTGGTCTGCGTTCGCGATGACTGGAACGAATAATCCATCCGGCGTGTCTGCAGCGAAACCGATGTTGTAATATCTCTTGAGGATGAGCTGTTGTTTCTCATCGTCAAGCGATGCGTTGAATGTCGGATGATGGCGAAGTGCTGCCGTTATCGCTTTGACGATGAACGGGAGATATGTGAGTTTGATATTCTGATTTGCTGCCGCTTCCTTGAATTTTTCCCGCAGTTGGACAAGCGCTGTGACGTTGACGTTGTCCGTCATCGTGACTTGCGCCGTTGTCTGCTTTGATTGTACCATGTTTCGTGCAATGATCTGGCGCAGACGCGACATTGGAAGAATCTCGACAGGACCTGCTGCGCTGTTTGCAGGCGTTCCCTGGATTTTTGCTGTTTGTGTTTGAGACAGAGGAGCAGTTGCAGAAACGGCTGATTGAGCTGTTGCTTTTGGCGACGATGAAAATTGTGAAGTTTGTGGCTTTGCTTGTGATGATTTCACTGCTGCTTGCACGTCGTCGCTCGTTATGTGCCCGTTGTCGCCGGTGCCGTTGACGTTGTTGAGGTCGATGTTGAGCTCACGTGCGAGTTTTCGTACAGACGGCGTTGCAAGAATCTCGTGGATATGGCTCGTCGTCTGCGCGGCATTTTCAACGTGCGAAGCAATCTGTTCGTGCGCGCCGCTCGTTATGTCCTCGAGCGTTATCTCGCCGTGGATCCCCGTCGATTTTATTGTCGCAAGGTCGACGTGATGCTCTGCGGCGAATTGCCTGACTTGCGGAGTTGCGAGAATGTCTGACGAGGAATGTGGGATAGGCGTGAATTGTTCGACTGCTGGCTTTTGTGAGAGTGTCGGTGTCGGCAGTGGAGTCTGAGCAGCTGTTGATTGTTGAGTTGCAGCGGAAGCTGCCGCAATAACGTTCCCTGATTCGTCGATCTGCATCAATGATTTTCCGACGGGAACGACGTCGCCTTCTTTGTAGAACAGTTTGAGGATTGTCCCGGCGACGGGGCTCGGGAGATCGACGACAGCTTTGTCTGTTCCGACTTGCGCGACAGTCTGGTCTTTGCGTATCACGTCGCCGACTTTGACGGTCCATTTGACGAGCAGGCCTTCTATGAGACCTTCGCCAACATCTGGGAATTTGAATTCGTAGACCATGTTTTAGTGTTTTAGTTTGTTGCTTTGTTTGCAGTCGATGCGGAGATTTCCTGGCGCTACGCCAGAGACTTCGAAATTTGTCCTGCATGCAAGCGAGAGCAAAACTCTCGGTGCGCAGTTGACTCTGTCAACTTGCGAATCGGGCAAATTCTCAAGTAGCTCCAAGGCATCGACTGTCTTGGCTTGTGATTGTAAAAGTTATTTGTATTGCAATGATTCTCTGAATGCTTTTTTCACTCGGAATGCGTCGGGCAAATAATACTCTTCGAGCGCATATTGGGGAAACGGGATGTCAAGACCTGTGACTCGGATGACTGGTCCTTTGAGCGAGAATATCGCTTTCTCGTTGACTCGTGCTGAGATTTCTGCGCCGAGTCCGAGCGCTTTCGGCGCTTCGTGCACGATGATGAGCCGACCTGTCTTTTTTATCGACGCGTAGAGCGTTTCGAAATCGAAGGGCCATAGTGTCCGCGGGTCGATGAGTTCTATGGAGACGTTCGGATTCTCCGTTTTGAATTCGTCGATCGTTGCAAGGCAGAGCTGTACCATTGCGCCCCATGCGACGACGGTGATGTCGCTGCCTTGTCTGAGAATGTTCGCTTTACCAAGCTCGATTACGTATTGTTCTTCGGGAACGTCTTCTTTGAAGGAACGGTATATTTTTTTCGGCTCGAGGAAAATGATTGGATCGGGACTTCTGATCGACGCGAGCAAAAGTCCTTTCGCGTCGTATGGTCCTGATGGGCAGACGACTTTGAGACCTTGTGCGTGGATAAAAAATGATTCTGGGCTTTCGCTGTGATGCTCGAGCGCGTGGATGCCGCCAGCAGATGGCGCGCGCACGACGATCGGCAGATGAAATGTTCCGTTCGATCGCTGACGGATCTCACCCATGTGCTGTGCGAAATGATGGAATGCTTGATAAGAAAACCCGGAGAATTGCATTTCGGGAATTGGTTTCATGCCGTTGATTGCCAAACCTGTTGCGGTTCCGATGATGCCGGCTTCTGCGAGCGGTGTATCTACAACTCGGTCTGCGCCGAACTCTGCTTGCAATCCTTCTGTGACGCGGAATACTCCGCCGTCGACACCGACGTCTTCACCGAGGAGAATTATTGTTTTGTCTGCTTTCATCTCTTGTTTGAGCGCTTGGTTGAGCGCGCCGACCATGTGCATTTTTACCATTGCGTCACCAATTTATTTTGGAACATTATGCGCCACCTGTTTTTGGAGAGTTTGTTGCGGCTAAAGCTTTCCTCGCTTCGACGTCGCTGAGGACTTCTGCTTCTTCTTCGACTAAATCTGGCGTGAGTGTTTCGTAGATATGAGCGAAAAGATTTTTTGGCGACGGCGGCGGGAGAGCGAGCGCCGCAGTGATCGCCGCTTCTGCTTCTTTTTCACATTCAGCGACGACGAATTTGCCGTAGTCGTCTGACCATGTGCCGATCTTCTTGAAATATTTCTCGAGTCTGAGAAGCGGATCGCGATTCTTCCATTCTTCGACGAGCTTTGGATCTCGGTATTTCGATGCGTCGTCGCTCGTCGTGTGATCGCCCATGCGGAATGTGATTGCTTCGATAAGTGTCGGACCTTCGCCGTTCCTTCCGCGGGCGATTGCATCGCTCATTGCTTTGTAGACTCCGATGACGTCATTGCCGTCGATCTGTATGCAGTTGATCCCTGCAGCAATCGCTTTCTGCGCGATTGTCTGCGCCGCAGTCTGCTTTGTTCTCGGCGTGGAGATCGCCCATTGATTGTTCTGACAGTAAATGATGACGCCGAGCTTGAGTTCGCCGGCGAAATTGAGCGCTTCGTAGAAATCTCCTTCAGATGTTCCGCCGTCGCCGATGTAGGTGACGCAAATATCTTTTTCTCCTCGGAGTTTTGATGCCCATGCGATGCCGCATGCGTGGAGACATTGTGTTGCGATCGGGACTGCGACGGGAAGAGAGCGTGCTGTTTTCGGATCGTCTTCGTTCGCGCGCACGTCGCCTTTCCAGCCTTGGACGATTTTTACTCGGTCTGCGCCGCGGGCGATATAGACTCCCATTTCACGGAATGATGGTGCGATCCAGTCTGTTTTCTGCAGAATGTAACCCGTTGCAACCTGTGCTTCTTGGCCTTTTATCTGTGCGTACGTTCCGACTTTGCCGGATCGTTGGAGAAGGAATAATTTTTCATCAAATGTGCGCGCGAGCTTCATCAAGTGATACAGTTCTTTTATCTGGCTTTCCGTCAGATTCGGCATGAGTGATTGGTCGACGTTGCCTTCTTCGTCCATCACTTGTTGGTATTCAACCGTAAATGTTGCGATCGTTTTTTTCATCTGCGTGTTTTCATTTGATTGAAATGCCTCGCGTTGCGGTACTGTGAGATGCGCTCAGAGAAAAAATATGGATAAAACTACGAACTGAACTAGAAGATTGCCTCATCATCCCTCTTTTTATGCAGAGACAAGTCGTTTTTCGGCGAATCTCGCAATAGTGCGTTTTGGCGTTAGTTGGTTTATAAATGTTGTTGAGGATATCTCGGCACTCTCTTATCGATGTCTACTCGAGTTGGCACGAGAAAAAGATACTGCCTCAACAAATTTAGAAGAATTCTGTTTTATATTCTTTGATAGCTTGCTCGCCTTCGAAAAGGAAATATGCTTTGACTTTTTTCCCTCCAATCATTTGAGATAGCCAATACTTCACATCCGCCCACATATTATCTTGCGGCACTTTTTTTGTCGAAAACCATTGCGGGCGCATCTCTTCTGATTCAGCAGGTTCGCCGCTGTATTCACGCGCGACAAAGATATGGACTTCGAGTGGCGCCAGCTCAGGATTATCTGAGTACTCAAAGATGATTACGCCGCGATTCTCTATTTTAGTTGCTGTAACGCCTGCTTCCTCTTGCATTTCTCGGATCGCTGCTTGCTCGATTGTTTCTCCTTCGTGAACTTTGCCGCCGAAACCGTTCCATCGGTTTGCGCCAAAACCTCGTTTCTTCATTCCGAGGAGGATTTTGTTTCCAACGATGAGAAAGCAATTCGTGTATAATTTTGGTTCGAGTTTAGTTCTCGATTTCAAAGCGACTGAAGCTGATTCTTGCACCATTGTCTTGCCCGTCATGGTTATTGAATATTTATTTTATGAGAAATCACTTTGTCGTCTTTGTCGAATACGAATTCGCCGATTATCTTTTCGCCGACAAGTGTGTGTGGAAACCAGATTGCGTCGCCAGGCCACATTTCATTGTAAGGTACTTTTTTGAGATCGAACCATTGCGGGCGCATCTCTTCTGATTCTCGAGGTGTGCCTTGATGTTTGTTAGCGACAAAGATGTGGACTTTGAATGATGGCCTATCGGCATTATTGAAAATGATATATCCTCTTTCTTCTAACGCGTTGACTGTGATGCCAACTTCTTCCTTGAGTTCTCTATGCGCTGCATCAAAAATTGTCTCGCCGTCTTTGAGCTTGCCGCCGAAACCATTCCAACGACCTTCTCCAAAACCACGCTTTTTCATTCCAAGAAGGACTTTGCCGTTCTCGATGAGAAAACAGACTGTCATCAATTTTGTTTTCTGAATTGGAGATGTTGCTGACGTTGATGATTGAGATTCCTGCGATGGTAAGGGTTGCGATGACGATGGTTGCTTATTGGTCATTATCCCACCTCACTTTGTCGTTGGGAGCATTCTTCGCGGAAAAATCCTCCCAACCGAGGATGAATTCTGAGATCACGAGATAAATCGCAAGACTTCCTGAGAGGACTGCCAAGTTGATGAGCGCGCCTGCTGCGAAGAAATAATACCAGCCGACGATAAGGAAGAGGATTGCGACGAGAACGATCTGTCGTTTGAGGAATCGCTGATCTTGCACAAATCGCATGAGGCGTTGTGAGAGTGTGAAGAGCATGATGCCGGTGATCAGGAGGAAGCTTGCGTCCTGTCCCTCGAGTATCCCTTTGTACCCTGCCGCCATGCAGATGAGTCCGAGGACGAGCGGCAGATGGCTGTAGAAATAGATGCGGCTCGTACTTTTGTCGTAGCCGACGATTGCATAGTTGTTGAATCGGAAATATGTCCAGAAAATGAGGAATGTGATGAAGATTCCCGTGCCGAGGACGAGGATGACTTCTTTAGTGAGCGGAACGTCGAATGAACTGATGACAAGGGAGATGATCATCTCACCGAGAACGATGACGGTGAGAAGTCCGAGGCGCTCCGGCAAATGGTGCGGATTCATTTTCTGCGCGACTTTCTTCGTCTTAGTGAAGACGGGCGTGAGGATATCGATTGCCATCGCAGCGATCCACCACCAATAAGGAGTCGGTGAGAATATCGAGAGAGCCCAGAGGACTGCTGAGCCGAGATTGCCGATGACGGCGGGCAACGTATCGAGGAATCGATGGATTTCAAGCACCGACCAGACGAGATATTGGATGATAAGGACGAGTTTTACGAATACATACGCATATGCGAACCATGCCTGATGCTCGAAGAGTGCAGTCGGCATGAGAATGACAAGGACAACCGTGCCGAAGATTGTGAGCAGCGTCGTGAAATGATAGAACCACGATCTGTCAGAGAACAGATTTGTGAAGAGCGTATGACTCATCCAGCACCAGAGGACCGGAATGAAAATGATGAGCGGAATGAGAGCGCCTAGAAAGCTCGTCGACTCTGACAGCATGATCGTGAGCTGATGCGCCGCCGCGACGAAAACGAGGTCGTAGAAGAGTTCGATCCATGAGACATTTCGCTCGGAGATAGGCATAACGCCAGTTCGACGGCGTGGCTTTATATTTCTTTTTGATTTTGTTCGTTGATAGTGACGAGAATTTGTTGTTGAATGTGTTTACTTGTCTTACTTCTCCTCCTTCGACTTGTATGCAAGCATTCCCAACCCCAAGACTGCAAAACCTACTCCGATTCCCGTGATTTTTGCGCCTGTACGCCAATTGTAAGACGCTCTGTCGAGATAGAAGTCTCTCTCTTCTTTGTGTTTTCTGTTCAGTTCAGCCTTATCCGTTATCCAAACGTCAGATGAATCCTCAACTCTACCAAATTTGAGCGCATACTCATATTTGTGAGCGTCATAGTAGTCTGTGCGGGCATCGAGGAAATCTAGGCTTCCTATCATCGCAGTGA
>CAZGJY010000005.1:0-21170 GCA_964525725.1 uncultured Methanosarcinales archaeon
GTCATCATGAAAATAAAAATGACTGCGAACACGATCGGCAAGAAAACGATGATGAGCGGTATTGTGAATCCGGCTTTTGTGAGCGGAAAAAAAGAGAGGACAGCGAACGACGACGCATAGAGAATGCAAGAGCGCAACGTCTTCTTGACGTAATCTTCCGGCGTGACATCCATATGTGCTGCAAGCAGATCATGCTTGAGCGATGGAAATTGCCTGTACATTGCGTGGATGATGTCTACCATTGTATTTCCTTGGATTTAGTTGTTAATTGTGGTGCGGTCGGCAGTGCGGCGAGTCTCCGCTCATCCTTCGCGGAACGAGCGTCGCAGGGTCTGCATGAATCGACCCTGCTCCTGAGAAAACGCCAAGGCACTCCTTGCGCTTTTGACTTTTTTCTTGAAAAATGAAAGGAATTTTTGTTTTATTTATGTGCGAGTTATTGAGTTATGCGAGGATGAGCTTGTTTCGGTAATAATCTGCCATGATCTGCCCGATCTTGTTGACTTCACGGATGTTTTTCGATACGAGCCACTGGAGGATCTTCACTTTCTTCTCAAGATTCTCGGTGATCTCGGCGTCAGTCATACCGGTGTAGAGTGTGATACTTTGACGGAATGTCTTTGATACATTGACCGGCAAAATATCGTCGCTGCGCGCGTCGTGCTGATAGAGGACGTTCGGGTCGCCATTCTCAAGCAGCTCTGCGATCTGGAATGTTCGGCGAAATCCAGTCCGACGGTTTCGGTTCTGGACGAGGAAGAGCGAGATGGAACCTAACAAGGGTTTCGCGAGATTTATCGGCGGATTCGTCATACGGACAACGGCTTCTTCGGCAGTGTTTGCGTGGAATGTTCCATAGACCGAGTGACCTGTGTGCATCGCTTCCATGAGGATTTCCGCCTCTTCGCGTCGTCGGATTTCACCCACGATGATTCGGTCCGGTCGCATACGCAATGCGTTGACGAGCAAGTTGAGCATGGTCACTTCACCTTTCCCTTCGGGGTTTGGCATACGCGTCTCCATCGGGACCCAGTGGAGGTTTGTCGGCAAAACTAATTCACGCGTATCTTCGATTGAGAGGATGCGTTGGTTCGGCGGAAAGAAATTCGCGATGACGTTGAGCATCGACGTTTTACCAGAACCAGTTCCACCGACGATGATGACGGAAAGTTCGTTCTCGATCGCAAGCCAGACGACTGCCGCAGTCTGGTAAGAGATTGTCTTTCTTTTGATGAAATCAGTGATTGTCCATGGATCTTTCGCAAATTTTCGGATTGTGATCGTGTTACCGTGCGTGGAGATTGGATAGAGCGTCGCGTTGATACGATCGCCAGTCGAGAGGTGTGCGTCCATGAGCGGTGCGAGCAGCGTGATCTCTTTGTTGACGTCGCGGCCGATCATCGTCGAATAATGACGGATCTGCTTCTCGCTCGTCATGCGCAAGTTCGTCTTGCACCAACCATGGACTCGATGATAGACCCAGACTGGCTCTGTCGCGGCGTTGACGACAATTTCCTCTAGGCTGTCGTCCTTGAGGAGGATTTCAATATCTCCAAGGCCGAGGTCTTGCGAGATGATGTAATTCATCAACATGTTCGCCGTTTTCTCGTCGATTCCCGGGAAATATTTGTCGAGGAGACGTTTGACTTCGAGGCGGAACATGTCACGGATCTTTATGATCTCAGAATTTTCATCGAAATGGATTCGTCCAAGGTTGACGGATGAGATGAATTCCTGACGGATTTTTTCGAGAATGACTTTTGTCATCTCAGAAATGTTCGCGACGGATGAAATGTAGAGAGGCACCGGCTCGCTTGAATCCTCGACGATGAGTATGCTGACGACTATGTCGTTTATCTTGATGGAATAAGAAGCGAGTTGTTTTTGTGCCATACGATTTATTTCTGTTGAATTGGAGAGCTATTGATTGCGCCCATGCCAGGATTGCGCTTATGCGAGTGCGTGACAGACGAGCGAGGATGTGCGCAGGAAAGTTATTGCGCAAGCGTGCGCTTGAGCTCTTCGAGGCGCGACGTCAATTCTTTCGCGCGCCGCTGCAATTGGTCTGCGCTCGGTTGCTCATTCTTGCTTTCGTTTTTGTTTTCGTTTTTTGATTCGTGATTGAACGCACTGGTTGATTGAGTTGATGAGAGTGAAGATGCAAATTGTGACGACGACGGTGACGATGGACGAGACGCGGAGGATGACGGCGAGAAGGATGCAGCGGATGAAGAAGATACAGAGGGCGGAGATTGAACTGATTGAAGCGGTGTCTCATAGAAATTTGCCGCCGATAGGTCGTCGGATTCATTTTGTACATTGGATTCTGATGATCTGGATTTAGAGGATTGGGATGATACATCCAATATTGCAGCTGTCTTTTGTGCTGGCGCAGCCACTGTTGCAACGATTGCTGGTTTTTTCTGCGACGCAATTGTTGACGTAGCGGCTGATGGTGTTGCTGATGATTGAGATTGTGGCGACGAGTACATTGATTGCGCTGGTTGATTCTGTGGATTCTGTTGATTCATTGAGTTGCGCGGGGTCTGGAGATTCTGCGGATTCTGCGAATTTTGCGGACTCTGCTGCATCGAGAATCCGAGCTGCGGCGCAAGCGTGAGCTGCGAGTGGAGGAATGTGACATAGTCAAAGAGCTGGATTTTCTGGTCAGTATACCCTTCTGGCAATTGCGCATATCTTCCGGCGAGCTGCTCATAGAGTTGTTGCGCAAGAGTGAGATTGCCCGTCTTTATCGCAGCGACAGCGTTGACGTAGATGCGCTTCATCTCGTTCGCGATCGACGCGAAAACTTCCGCTTCGCGATGCTCGCGCTTGTCTTTGAGATAGAGATATACTTTGAGCAAATCGTCGTCGAGTTTCGCGCGCTTCTCGGACAATTGGATCGGCAGTTGCTCGATCGTCTTTTTTACTGTTCCATAGAGCGCGTCAGCACCGGCAACATCTCCTTTGTCCGCGAGCTCGCGGATCTGGCCGATGTGCATATATGTTTCATGCATGATCGCTTGGAATTGGAGCGACGATGCTTGGACGGCGGAAAATAATTTCTGCTTGAATTCGTTGAGCCGTTCAGTGCTTTGTTGCTGCTGCAGTTTGTGCTGCTCGGTCATCCGTGCGAGCGCGGATTGGATCGCGATATATGTATCGAATGCGTGCTGATAGTCGCCGGAAGCGAGACTTGTCTCAAGCGTGAGCGAGAGGGATTCAAACTGGTCTGAGGGATTATCGAGTTGCGGTCGTGGCGTTGACGATGAAGAAGGACTGCGTTGCGCCGCCATCGCTGGATCCATCGGACTCATCTGATTTGATGCGATGTTCGACATGTTTGATTGAGCTGATTGGTTCATATTCATCGTACCAGTTGCCGCGTTTGATTGCGGTCCGACACGCGCAGACTGCGATGATTGCAGCGGATTGTAGAGCGATTGTGCGCTCAGTTGATCCGCAGACGGTTGTGATGATTGTTGCACAAATTGTGGCGAGGATTGAGCTGTCTGTTGCGAATATTGTTGTGGAGGATATTGTTGCGACTGATATTGTTGTTGTGAATATTGTTGCGGTGGGTATTGCGACGATTGCTGCGACGATTGGAACGGAGCGAATCCTGACGCAGATACTGACGATGCTGATCGGGGAGGCGACTGTGGCGAGTGGGATGATTGCGCAGATAATTGCTGCTGCAATGCTTGTGTCTGCTGCAAGTTTTGCTGCATCGCAGAAGGATTTATCGGTCCGACGACTGAGTCGAGGAATTCGTCGACGTTCATTGTGCCGTTACCTCGCTGCGCAAGAATTGCTCATACTTCGCCCAGAGTCCGTCGCGCTTAGATTCAGGAATCTGACGATCATCCATCTTCTTGAAGAATTGCACTTTTATCGTCGGCAGATTCTGCGAGAGATACATTTGCCACAGCTGGTGCGTGCGTATCGGATCAATGTTTCGCTGCCCCGCTTTCTGATAGAATTCGCCCTTCGCATCGAGGAGTATCGTGACTTGCTTCTCGTCGGTGCGCAGATAGATGTATGGTGTGATGAATTTGTATTCGACGCCGATGATTCCTTCTTCAATGAGAAAATCGACCCACGTTTGCAAGACTGCTTCGCGCGCGCGGATGAGTTTCGCTGCTTCTTCTATCGAAACAAGCTTCTTCGTCTGCAGGAGTGTGATGAGTGCATCTACTCCAGTCGTAACTACCTCTTGCGCCTCACCCATGGGTCTCTTTTTCAAAAGAGCATATAAAAACTTTCGTTACTATCAGCAAATGGTCTCGCATGAGCGGAGCAAGTTGTGTTCTCATCGGCAAAAAAGGCAAAAACTATTTTTCATTTCTCAAAAAGAAGGCTTTTTTGTATTGTTGTTGTTACGCAAAAGTGCATGCTGCATTTTTGGGCAGCGTCTTCATTCCCTCGTTGTCTTGTTGCAACATTGCGTCGTTGCGTCGCTGTTCTTAGAGTCGCTATGGATCTTGGATCATCCGAATCATGAGCAGACAAGAGTCACATTCGTGAGACGCTCGCCGAGCGTCATATATTTGGACGCGTGCGCATCGTCGACGAGGAAATTGCCGAGCTGCGCGCTATTGCTGATGCTTGTGATATTGAAGAGGTTCGCAGAGTATGGCGTGCAATTCCACGGTCGTGTCCAGAATTGGTAATCGACGAACGAATAGTTGACCGGCGCGACATTGTAGCCGAATCTTGAGGGGTCGGTGAAATATTCTATTCCATACGCAGACGCAGTCGTGACATTTGCGAGACGATTGAGGTATGACGGCGCGATCGTGTTCGCAGCGAACTGCTGCGAGATGATATGCTGCTTGAAGAGCGCGATCGTCCACGTCGAAATATTCGTCTGCGTGATATTCGGCGCATATGCGCCGTGCGTATTGATGAGCGAATATGGTTCGGGCAGACCGGTTATCGGCACTGTCGCGAAAATCTGCATCGTGCGGTTCGCGATGACGAGATCAGTTTCGTTGATCGAATATTGGAACGTCATCTTGACGGTGACTGTCCACGGCGTCTCTTGATAGACGGTGAATTGATAGGGAACAAAGTTGAGCGTGAGCGGAATATTGAGCTGGCTATTGACGAGGGACGTGAAGATCGGAAGCAGTGAGTTGAGTGTTTGGTTGGAATAAACTGTGCCAGCGTATGGGTAGACTGTTCCGTTCGTGAGCATCTGGTAGAATATCGCAGACTGGTTCTGCGACACGACATATTGATTTCCGGCGGCGAGATAGTTGGACATTCCTTGCAGCGACGATGCGAGCGTGACTGAGACAATGTTCGGCAGATAGAATTCTTCCATGCTGTTGACGAATGACGTGACTGATGACGAGAGCGCAGCGCTTGCGACTGACGCGGGCTGCGATTGATGGATGATCGTTATCTGCAGATAAAGAACAAAGAGCGAAACGATGAGAAGCGCGATGAGCGTGAGAAAAAAGCCGCGTTTATTTTTCACGTGGTTTGAAAACAGCGTTGATTGAGCGGATTGTGCAGCAGATTGTGAGGTTGATAATCGACGAGGCGATTTGGAAAATCCAAAAGAAAGTCCAAAATATTCTTCCAAATATCTTTTTATTGCCATATGCGGAACTCCACGATATATGGCCCGAACAACTGCGACGTGTTGGTGATGCCAATGATGATGCGACGATCGGTTAGGACGAAGGGCGCCTGCGCTTGAGAGTTCGCCGTCACAGTCTGATTGAAGATGAGCGTCTGATTGATGCGAAATTCTGCGTTGTAGTTCGACGGAATGAGATTCACCGCGGTAGCGTTGAGTATCTGCACCGCAGTGCCTGTGTTCGACTGGTAATACAAATAGACGATTTCCTCGAGGAGCGAGCGATAGTTATCGTTAGAGCTGATCGTTCCGTTGAAACGCGCGGCGATAACCACTGCGTTACTGCTCTCGTTGATTCGCGTATTGCTCAATTGCGTGAGCAAGTCTTGCGCAGTGTATGCTGCTTGCGCTGTGAGCGGCACTTGTGCGGAATTCGAGAGGACGAGCGCAAGTCCTGCGAAGAGAACAATGAGCGCAAGCAGTGTGTCAATGATGAAGAAAAATCCTTGACGTGAAGGACGTAATTGCGAACGTAGTTGTGAACCATCCGAATTGCTTGAGCCACTTGCATTACTGCTCGAACTACTGTTCAAACTGCCCGTCAACTCTTTTGTTTTTTTCCGGACGCTCACGAGTTACCTCATGACGTGCGACAGACTGGGACGATGACTTTGATAGGCTGTCCATCTTTGAGGACGATACGCTGGAGAACGATGAGACTTGTGCCGCTCGGACAGGAGATCTGCGCAGTCATTATCTGCGGCTGGACGTAGACAGCCGGCGCGCCGATGCATGCAGTGATCGTGTAATTCGTCGCGCCGATAGTTATGAGACGGTTCGTGTTCACAACTGTTCCGTCGAGGATCGATGCGATAGTCGTGTTGTAGAAGTTGCAGCCGCCGATGCCGTTGCAAGACGCTGAGCAACGAGATGGATCCGCTTGCGTCGTACAGTCATAGTTGCAAGAGCCCGATGTGAGCGTCGCGTTGACTGATGTCAGATTTGTATAATTGACTTTCGTGACGACGACTTCATTATTGTAGAATGGCTTTGAGAAGAGGAGTCGATAGTTCGTCGCAGGAATGACGGTGAACGCATAATTACCGCTCGCGTTTGTCGTCGTTGATTTGTACGACTGCTCGCCTTGCGGACCGACGATGAGCAGTGTGACGTTGACGTTCGAGAGTCTTGAGTTGTTTGTATCTGTGACTGTTCCGTTGATGAGCCCGTAACACGTCGGCGCGAATGCGGCGAAATCTGTGTTGACGACGTATGTCGTTCCTGTCGCGTTCCACTTGCTGTAGTTGAGTCCGCCGTTGCGGTTCTTCGCGAAATATTTCGCGCCGCTGCAACTGTTGTCGATGGATGCGCTGCCGCCCGAGCATATCTGCGAGAATGTTGATTGAATATGACTGATACCGAGCGTGTCGTTGAGCCATCGCCAAGTGTTTCCGTCGGTATTGACGCAGAAGACATTTGTGTTGCCGCCGTAGAAATAAGTTCGATCACTCGAATAATTTTCAGAATCTTCTGCGCAGATGCTGTTGTATGCATTCGTGCATTGATTCGGGAATGGTTTGCTGACGAGGTTTATCGGTTCCCATGGCAAACCCACGTCCCAACATGCTGTGTCGATGAGACTGACGTTGGATGTCGCGTTGAAGAGATAGGGAAGCGGACTCGTCAGGTTTCCCCACGTGGAGAAATTGGTCGGCGCGTATGGATTGCCGGCGTACGGGAATGTTGTTCCGCCGCCACAATAATATACTGCGTTGACTGCTGTGATGAAGAAGAGGAAGATGAGGAGAGAGATAAGACTGAGTGTGAGAAAAAAAGATGCCGAGACTGAGACTGCCCGAGTTGCAGCAGGTTTCGCCTGCTCTCTTTGAGTCCGTCCTTGTTGTTGCGTTTCTTGTTGTTGCATAAAATCCACTAACTCTTAGTCTAATCAGCTCACTGTTGAATTGCATGTCACGCCGTTGCCGAGCTGGATGTTGCCGGATCCGATCGCGTAATACGTGCTGCCGTTCGCCGCGACGATCGGAATGATATTGTTGTTGGAATCGACGAGGATAATACAGAAGTCATCTGAGAGACCGAGCTCTTTCTTGATCTCGCTGTAATCTGTCGCTTGGAGCTGCGCCAACTTCTGGTCGTTGACGTTATTGTTCTCGATGAATGAGTAGACTTGCTGGTTTGATGTGTCGGTGGCGAAGAATCGGCTGATGAACTGCTGGCTCTGTGCTTGGAGCTCTTGCACGGGATTCGTCGGCTGCGTTGAGAATGAGACGAAGAGACCGATGATGATGACGACAAAGACGCTAAGCGAGATGATAAGCTCAATTGACCACGACTGACCCCTTTTCTGCATGTGGTTGCTACCCGTGCTTCTTTTTCGGTATTTAATTTATAAATCTGTCGTGGGAAAAAAGGAGAGTTGAATGTTTACTTGTTTTCGGACAACTCTTATGTAAATTGTTAGTATCGATTTCTGGAATTGGAAATTATATCTTATCGGATGCACATGAGAATGAGAAGAAGGATTGTCAAGAGTGTGAATAACGCTGTGAGACTTACTTTATGTCCGTGCGCGTGATGCGCGCCGTGGTTATGCGCATGAGAATCGTGATTGTCTTCGTGCGTTTCTGCGCCGTGCTCTTTTTTATGTTCGTGATGCGATGATTTCATCTTGACATCACGATGGTCGTACTGGAGAATCATATGTGTTCGGCTATTTTTGCGTTTCGTTGTTTGCTCTGCGAACGCTTAGAACAAGCGACTCATTTTTAAGCCTTGCGCTTTGGCTTTGAGCAATTTTTTCTTGCCGAGAAGACCGCGTTTTGCGCCGACGTACTGGAGAACTGATTGTGAATTTGCCTGTCCGGCGCCGAGTGATTTTGCGATATTGTGCGTGTAGAGGAATGTCCCGACGAAACCCGATGCGAATGCGTCGCCGGCGCCGGTCGCTTCGATCACCTTGACGTTCTTTGGTTTGAAGCTTGCGATGTATCCTTTATGGCTGCACGTTACTTGGTGTGGTCCGTCGGTTATTATTGCGACTGGGATTTTCCAAGCTTGGAGCGTTTTGTGCATGTTTTTTACTGTTGCTTGTTTTGTCAGCGCCTGCGCTTCTTCTTTGTTGAAGATGAGAATGTCGATTATTTTGAGGAGTTGATTGATGGATTTTTTTCCTTTCGTGACTTGATAGAGGCTCGGATTGTATGCGATGAGCGTTTTGTTCTTTTTGGCAGCTTTCGCTAACTGGATTTGCGTCTTGAGTGATTGTCCGAGCATGCTGCTCACGTACAGCACTTTTGCTTTCGGGATTTTGTATATGTTGAGTTTGTCGTTCGCGCCTTTGAAGACTAATGCTGTCCGATCGTGCGCTTTGCTGTCGAGCAAAATAGAGTAGCCAGACATTTCGTCGACGTGGCTTCCGAGGAATGTGACGTTTTCGTCTTTGAGCTTTGATTTCATGTCGATCGCCGTTTCGTCATTGCCGAGCGCGCCGACGTAACCGACTTTGTAGCCTTGCCGTGCGAATCCGACTGCAGTATTCGTTCCGCCGCCGCCGAGTTCGAATTTGAGGGATTGGATGAGAATTTTTCCGCCGGCAGGATATGCGAGGAATGTGTTTTTCTGGTTTTTCTTTTTTACTGTGATCTGCTCGTTGTCAGTGTGGGCGAAGACGTCGAGTGTTGCACTGCCGCAGGTGATGATGTCGAATTGCATTATTTTGCGATTATCGGAAGAATCAATTATAAAACTTATTAAATTCCGAGAATCACAGCAAAACAGAAATACAATGGTCACAAAAAAAGCTTCATCTCAACAGAAAATGACCTATACGTATGTTTATGCTTTAGATTTTGTAATCAAAAGAAGAGTAGTGCATGTCATTAAGAATGGATGGGCTATTTCGTTGGTTACAGGAAGCAGATTCAGATGTAATGCTAAAAATATAAATTCATAGAACATTTTGATTTTCTTAATTTATTCCAACGCGGGAATCTCAAACGAGAAGATGAAGACGATGATTGCCGTAATGATCAATATCCAACCAGTATCTTGGAGTCCTGATTTGATATTGATGAAGCCGAAGATGATGCTGAGTCCCATCGCCAAGAGTAGTGCTGCTTTTATCGTGTAGCCGTGCTTCATTTGGACTTACCTTTGATTCTTTCTCCTGCGACTGCTCCGGCGAGCGCGCCGGACAATACTTTGATCGCGTCTTCTGCTATTTGATAGAATGATTGGCTCTGATTCGGGCAGAATGCCATGAGGATGAAGATGATGAACATGAGAATGGCGATGAGCGAGCTTGGTTTGAAGAGAATGGATGTGTTCATTGGAATTCTTCACTCATAGACAAATTTAATTATAAAACTTCTTAAATTTGTGATGGAATCTGTTTAATTATGTCAGACTTATCGATTACAGACGCGAAGCATTCTGAGAAAATTGTTGAGGAGATTAGATGCCCACATTGCTTGAGTTCAGATGTTTGGGTAGATTATTCAAACCTTGCAAAACTATGGAATGGAATCATCAACACATATCGCTGCAATAATTGTGGTTACACTAGCACTTTTTTCCCAATTATTTCTGAACCTAGCGTTGAATTAATTGAAAACCTTAATCAAAAAGTGCCCTTAGAAGATATAACTGTTTATTCAAACATTAATGCATTTTGGAAATACTGGTCTGTTTTTCTTCTCATCATTTTTTTGACGTCAGTCATTCGTGCTCCTAGTTTTGACTTGAAACTTTTTTTCGCTGCTTTGTTGCCAATCCCAATAGTTCTTTTGATCATTGTTCACGGGCAAAATATTCTTGCAAAAGTGTTATGGCTCAGAATTGTAATCATGATTTCATTAATAACAATAGTTTCTATTGCAGGGGATATTATAATTTTTCATACTTTTTAAGATTTAACGCAGAAGATTAGAACTTTAACGAATCTAACACACTATGCGCATTGCTGCTTGCGCTCAACATTCGTATTTGTTTCTGCGTGAGGGGATCGAGTGACATCATCAATCTTGTCGCTTGATAGTCTCGCTCTTCTTGGCTCACCCGCGCCAAGTCATCCGCTTTGATCAAGCCGTAGGGATATCCAGGGAATGATGCGTCCTGGGACAGCCAAGCGAGAACGCCGATCGCTCGATTCACGTCGATGCCGCCGTTGTGCTTGCTGATGTCGATGCGCACGACGTGCTCTGCGCGAGATGCTAATTTTGCGAAATGCATGGTGACTGGCAGCGTCAACGATTCGGCGAGAGGCGATGTCGACCACATACTTGTAAACGGTGCGTGCGACATGAGGAATGGTCCGATCGCGTAGCCGCCGGTTGTCGTCAATGACGTTGATTTAGACACGGCGACGGCGAGCACTTCTTTCTTCGCCGCCGAGTCAAGCAGATCTGTCAATGTATCTGTCTGTGTGCTATTTTTCGGCGAGAATGAACCGTCGAGAACCAATAACGTCGGACCGGCGACGGACTGCACATGTTGTTTCGCAAAATGCCATTCGAGCATCTGACGGACGTGACCGCACAGAGAAACCATCACGCGATTCTCATCAGTGTTTGCAAGGATTGGATCATCTAATTCAATCGGTGAAAATGTCGGAAGGGAATAATCAGCAGTTGCATTATCAGAAATCGCGTTATTTGTAGCTGTGCTTTTGAGATCGATGACGTATCTTTTCTTCCCGTCGATTTTCTCGAGCGTGATGATGACGCTCGCGTCAACTGTCTCAACAGAGAATCGGGGCGGCTTGCGCAATTCATTCGTCTGCGTGACGACGGCGACTTTGAGCGCCGACACATGCATGTTCGGCGAGTCGATGAGCGTATTGTTTCCGCCGTCGACATAGATGACGGGAAACTCTGTCGCGATCGTCACGAGCTGTGAGAAGGAGCTCTCAGTTATCATATTCACCTTGAATTTCTTCGGCGAGACATCGAGCTGCTCGAAGAAGAAGCCTGCTGCGCCGAGAGACGCTTGCGCTTTCGCCGTCACTGATTGTGCTAACTCGTTCATTTAGTGTTTCCAGAAAAAGTACAACGCGAGAAATCCGCCGAGGATTATTATTGCGATGATTACCAGAACATATTTCGCAACAGCTTTCGGCTCAGGATTAAGCGTATGATGCTCTTCGCTCTCTGCTTCGCTGCTGTCTATTTTGTCCGCCATATGATTTTTTTCAGCCATAGTGTGTTTCCTCGTCGAGTATGATTCTTATTGAAACCATCAGGCACGTATTGTGCGAGGCAGTCAGGTTTTGTTTTACTTCTTTACGCAAATGTCTACAAATCCCATATCTAAACTTTGAGACAGCATTTCATACAATCCATTGAATTCAAGCAGTTTGGTGAGGAGATATGTGTTCTTGAAGTCGTCAGCGTTAATCCTGCTAAAAGAGAATTTGCCTAAACTTTTGAAGCCTCCCAAAGTATATCTCGTGAAATAATGATCAACAATTTTCTCTTTGAATGTGAAATCAGCGCCCGTGAATACTTGGAAGAATATGCCCCCTGATAGCAATGAATTGTGGATCTTTTTCACTATATCTTCTTGCTCTGCTTCGCTCCAACCATAGGGCACCATTGCATGCATGAGAATGACGTTGGCTTTGCGAGGACCAAGAATCTCGTCGATGTTCTCCATATACCGTTGGTGGAGTTCGACGCCAGGAACGCTCAGGCCGACAGGATCAATTCCAATCGTGCGAACGCCAAGCTTTGCGAGATACCCGAGCGCGTTCGCGCCGAAATCTCCGCAGCCTAATTCAACGACTAGCGCATCGTTTGCAACCGTCCCTCTAAAAGCCGATACGAGGATGACGTTAAAGAATGAATCGTGCATTTCATCCATGAACTCATTCTTGAGATTTATGCATTGCTCCAAATAGTCGCCGATGACTTTTGCAAGCAGTGGATTCTGCAATCGCTGATTTTTGAGAGGAATCAGATTCGTCCAGAATTGCTTCTCATTATATCCGAGCAGAGACAACTTTGATTCCGCTTGATTGACAATGGCGATAAATTCTGAAATTACATCTTGCGGCACAGCATTGATCATTGACATACTAAGGACATAATCAAGTGTATGGTCGCCGAAACTCGTGAGCTGTTTGTTGACTGCGAGTGCGCTTGCAATATCGCCTTTCTTCACGTTTTGAATATCGTCAAGCAGTTTCACGAGTGCCTGCAAGAGATGCGGCAGAACGTCCGCTGATTTGCGTGCAACCGTTGACGAAATAAGAATTTGGGCTGCGTTCTTGCAAACAGTAATCTTGGTTTCCAACTCATTTATTTTTTTGAGCGCGGCGGGAGAATTGATGTCTTCGCTGAGCAGCAGAGCAGGCAGTTCTGATTCAAACTGGATGATTGCTAGTTTTGCTTCAAGCGGCGTCATTTTCAGTCTACCATCTTCATTTCACTTTCCATAATGCCAATGTCAGTTCTTCGTTCTTGATTTTCTCTGTTCGCGTGAGCGCGTCGGGCGATGTCTCGCCGACTTCGAATGAGAGGTCAGCAAGTCCGCATCTGTCTTTGATCTGGCGCTCGTTCGCGAGAATCGCTTTCCGCAATTTGTCGGATGCAGTGATCACGACGTTGCACACGTCTTTCTTCTGCAGACCGGCGTCTTTACGAGCAGATTGGATGCGTCGCATCGCTTCGCGCGCGTACCCTTCGGCTTCGAGCTCTGGAGACATGTCGCCGGAGAGATAGATCTGTCCGCCAGACCATGTGCCGCCGGCGAGTCCTGCAGGAACTGTCTCGACAAAGGCGACATACTCTTTTTTTATCTGGAATGTTTGGTTGCCGATGGAGAAACCATATGTTTTCCCTGCAGACAATTCGTCGTGGATCGCTTTCGCTTCCGTTCCCGACATGCCGTTGAGCAATTGGCCGACGGTCGCTGTGTCTTTGCCCAATTCTTTGAGCGCGGAATAATTCGGCTTGATCGTGTACTCGACGCCTTGGAATGTGTCGACGACATTGAGCTTGCGGATATTCGTCTGTTGCTCGATGAGGCTTGAGATCAATTCGACTGCGGCGGCGGATTCTTTGTCTTTGCAGACGATTGTCGCCGCAGAGAGCGGCCATCGCACACCGATGTTGAGCTTCTCGCGCGCGGCGAGCAGCCCTTGCATGACGGAATCCGCGATCGTGAATGAGCTCACGAGTTGCGTATTGATCCGCGGCGCGAGGACTTTTTCGTCGACGACGTTCTGCCACGGGACGAGGAAAATAGAATCGTACTGTGTGTCGTCGTTCTTGACTCGCTCTTTGAGCATCTGATAGAGTTTTTCCGTCGTGAACGGAATGATCGGATGTGCGACGACGAGTAATCGATAGATGCAATCGTACAATGTTTTGACGACTGCGCGCTGCTCCGTCTCTGTGCCTTGGCTCGCTTTGTCTCGCACGAGCTGGATGTACGTACGGCTCACGTCGAGCAACGCGTCTTCGAATGTCTTTGCGATATTCTCCAGATCGTATGTCTCAAACATTTTGTCGATCGCGCTCACTGCCGACGAGACTTTTGAGAGGATGTATCGCTCTTCATCGCCGAGCTCCTGCGCATGCTTTGCAGATGTCGCTGTGTTTTTCGTGACGGACAATTCTTTTGGCGACACGCCGACGTTCTCGATGAGTTCGATGAGGAAATTCGTCATATTATAGTAGATCGACAAATTTCGATAGTTGAGTTTCGCTTCGTCCCAGCTGAAGCTGATGTCTTCGCCCGCCGGAGTCTTCGTGAAATAATATCGCAATGTGTCTGCGCCGTATTTGTCGACGAGCTCGTAGGGTGATATGACGTTGCCCAGCGACTTTGACATTTTTACGCCGTCAACGTCAGTCAACATGCCGTGCATGTATACTTTCTTGAATGCTGATTTTCCGAACGCTGCGATCGAGCTGACCATCAAGAGATTGAACCAACCGCGGATCTGGTCTGTCCCTTCGCAGATGAAGTCCGCCGGGAAATATTCGTCGAAGAGGTCTTTTCGTTTTGGATAGTAGAGCGAGCACCACGATGCTGCGCCGGCGTCGATCCACACGTCAAGGACGTCTGGGACGCGGCGGTATGTTTTTCCGTTCTTTGTGAACTCAATCGTGTCGATCCCTGGTTTGTGCTGGTCGATTGTGTTCTCGTCGATGTTTGCGAGTTCTGCAAGCTCTGCGAGCGATCCGACGACGATATAATCTGATTTGTCTGCAGATTTGTCATTGACGTTTCGCCAGACAGGAAGTGCTGTTCCCCAGAACCGTTGTTTTGAGATTGAATTGTCTCGCAGATTCTCAAGCCACCGTGCGAATGAATTGTATGCAGCTTGCGGGAACCATTGCGTTTCGTTGTTCGCCGCGATCATGTCGTCTTTGAGATCCTCAATCTTCCAGAACCATTGCTTTGTCGCACGGAAAATGACGGGCTCGCCGCTGCGCTGTCCGTGCGGATATTCGTGCTCGACGGGAGCGGTGTGCACGACTGCGCCGCAGTCTCTGAGATCGGTGATGAATTTCTTGTTGTCAGGGATTGCACATCTGCCGGCGAATTTCCCCATTGATTCGGGAAATATGCCGCGCTCGCTCAGATTGTTGAACGCTGGCAGACCGTTGCGATAACCGACTTCGTAATCTTCTGGTCCGCAGCCTGGTGCGCAATGGACGAGACCTGTTCCGGCTTTCGTGTCGACGTGTTCTGCCGAGAGGATGACTGTGTGCAGCGCGCTTTTTCTTTTTCCGCCACTTGTGCTCTGCGCTGCGACTTTTTTGTATTCCGCGGCGAGTTCGTCTGCGAATGGGTGGATGTATGCGAGCCCTGCGAGCTCTTCGCCGCGGACGGTCTTTAGGATTTTGTATTCGCCGTTTTTCACGCCGTCGATGTTCGGGAGCAGGAGTCCGACGAGCGACGCTGCGACGATCCAGACCTGTTTTTCGTACTGCTGCGTTTTTTCGTCGACGCAAAATTCGA
Source organism: uncultured Methanosarcinales archaeon (assembly GCA_964525725.1). GTDB lineage: Archaea > Nanobdellota > Nanobdellia > Woesearchaeales > DATGWN01 > DATGWN01. The sequence continues at coordinate 15,581 of CAZGJY010000005.1, forward strand.
GTTCAGCGTACACGTATTCGACGTTTGGATTGACCATGACGGCGAGGTTGAATGGAATCGTCCATGGTGTTGTTGTCCAGATGAGCAGATATGTCGGCAATGATTGTTCGCCTTTGAGCTGGAATCGCACGAATATCGATGTGTCGGTGACTGTTTTGTATTCGAGCTCGTGTTTTGCGAGCGCCGTTTCATGCGCCCAATCCCAGTAGACTGTCCGGTCGCCTTCGTAAAGTCTGCCTTTCTCGTGCAGATTCTTGATGAGCCACCACACGCCGTCGGTATATTCTTTGCTGATAGGCATGTATGGATCGGAGAAATCCAGCGACACGCCGAGACGCTGCAGATCGTCCGTCATCATGTCGGCGTGCGTCTTGCAGAAATCATAACATTCTTTCGAGAATCGCTCGACGCCAAACTTTGCGATGTCTTCTTTGGAGTTGAGCCCAAGCTTTTTCATCGTCTTGGATTCTGTCGGCAGACCGTGCATGTCGTAACCGGCGCGGTCAAGGACTTTGTGCCCTTTCATTTTCCGGAATCGGAGGACTGCGTCTTTGAGCGAGTGGTTCCATGCGTGACCGATGTGGAGTTTTCCTGATGTGTAGGGCGGACCTTGCAAGAAAAAGAATTTCTCGCCCTTGGCGTTTCGCTTCGCGAGCTTTACTTGGATCTCTTCGTTGTGCCAGAGCGCGAGCATCTGCGGCTCGTATATCTGCGGATTGAATTTGGAATCAGATGGAGGTGTTGTGTTCAACGATGCTGCAGCTGTTGCGTCTTGCGCTGCGGAGGATGCGTGAGTTGCATTATTATTTGCAGCGCTGGTTTTTGCTGCTGTATTCTTTGCAGAAGTGTTAGTCTGTGCGTTTGTCATGAAAATCCTCCGTCTCGGTTTTGGAGAGTTAGTTTGTAAGACGAGGAATGGCTGTTTTCTTTATAAATTCTGCGACAATTTAAGAAGACAAATGCAATCCCCGTTGTCGGTAACAAAGACAATGGACTACAACATCGAATTCGCGCATATCTATGTCGACCAGAATCCGTCGGAAGAACAGATGCAGAGTATTGCACGGCTCAAATCGCGGACTGAGCAGTTGCGCGAAGATGGAAAATCATACACGACAGTCATTCTCATCGATGAGTTCAGCCCGCAGCGGACGATCCTTGACGTTGAGGCTTACATCGAGCGGACGAAAAAAGACGCGGAGCTTGATTTTGTCGCGTTCGAATCGCAGCTTGCGATGTTCACGTACAAATTCCTCGCGGAGTTGCCGCAGGAACTTATTGTCTCTAAAAAAGTCGGCAACGTCGAGACGAAAACATTTGTCAACGGCGCGACGTCGATCGGTCTTATCACGCATGATAACAAACCAAGCTGCACGCTGCTCATCGCAATCTGGTATCTGGTGCGCTTTGGTGTTTATGGAATCCCTGCGAAGACTCGTAAATTCTCATCGAGTTCATTCGCCGCGCAGCGATTGCTCACGATACTTTCAAAAAAATATGAAGACGGCGAATACAAAGTCCTAGAATTGCTCAAGCATACGAAGTTCAAAGAAATGATTCCGAGAATCGAGTATGAATTCTTTTAAGATTTTAAAGTGATTAGAATTTGCAGTGCTATTTTTTATTTCTTTGCGACAGTTGCCATTTCCCAAGAGATTTCTGCAGATGCCGGTTCATCTTGACGAACAGCTTTTTGTTCGCGCGGCGATGTTTCCACAACTCGATGCGGATGCCGTCGTTGTAGACTCGCGGAATGATGTGGATATGTGCGTGATAGATGATTTGCCCGGACGCGAGACCAGAATTGACGAGAATATTGTATCCGTCGGCTTCCATGAAGCTGACTTTTGCGATTCTTCGGACAAGATCCATCATGTCAGCTTGTACGTCGAGCGGGATGTCGTCGAGATGTGTGTAGAGTTTCTTGGGAATGACGAGAACGTGGAACGGATGCTTCGCCGGAATGTCTTGTGACATGAATGCGATGCTTTTTTTGCTTGCGGCGAGCTGGATATACGGAAGACCGTCGATACCGAGACGGCGGCCGGCTTCGAATTCTGTGAAGAGAAGATATTTGTCTTTTATCGCGCGAAAGAAATTAGGCGTCTGTGAGTAGATGAACCGTACTGTTTTTTGAACGAACGAGTTTATGCTTCGCTGAGAGTGAAGTTTTGGAACAATGTCGTCGACATCTAGCAGATCGTTGCCGCTTCCCGACAGCACGTCGAAATAAAGCTGCGCATTCTTGCCGAATCTCTCGAGCAGGAATCGCTGTTGAAGTTTTGTCATGCAGATGACGATGTCGCTCTTCGCGAGCATTTGCGCAGTCACTTTACGTTGAATGTGTCGCTGCGGATCAATTCCAAACGTTTGCAGTGAGACTGCCAACGCTTGCCGCATCGGCTCTTTTTTTGCGATGATGCCGGCGGAAGAGACGTGGAATCCGCGGATATTATTCGCGCGCAGGTATTCTTTGAGACATAATTCAATTGTCACGCTGCGAAAGATATTTCCGGTGCAGACAAAGAGTATTTTCTTCACAGGCTGTTTTGCAATATGTTTCACAGATTTTCCTGTAGAGTGTTTCACAGAGCGTTTTTTCTGCAAAGCTGTTTAAAAATCTGTGGCTTAGAATAGGTTAGCACTAAATTCAGATACGCAGTGCAATTGCGGCAATCCTCCGCTCATCCTTCGCGGGATTATCGTCGCAGGGTCTGTATGAATCGACCCTGCTCCTGATATTTAGCCAAGGCAATTGCACTATTTTTGCGCTTGCAAAGAAATATCTTTGAGCGGGTGGCTGTCGAAGAGCGTCGGGTTGTAATTTTTCACGTTCGGCGAAACGAGACGCACTTGCGTCATATAATAGATGGGCAGCACTGGCATTTCGTCATCGACCATGCGCGCCATCGTGCTATAAATCTCGTTTCTCGACGATTGCGAGACGGTGCTATGCGCTTGTGCGGCGAGCGCGTCGTACGCCGCGTTGTGCCAACCCGTCATGTTGTTCGGATTTGCGCTTGTCAACAGGTCGAGGAAACTTGATTCGTCGGCGTAATCCGCGACCCAACCTGCGCGTGCGATCTGATAATCTCCCGTTTTTTGTGCTGTTTGCAGGACGCCGAACTCTTGATTGCGAAGTTCGATATGAACGCCGAGATTTTTCTGCCACATTGCTTGCAATGCTTCGCTGATCGCGACGAGATTTGGATTTGTGTTGTAGAGCAATTCAGTCTGCGGGAATCCACGCCCGTCAGGATAGCCTGCGTCGGCGAGGAGTTGTTTCGCTTTTGCAAGGTTGTTTGTTTCGTTGTTGCTCTGCTCGTTGTTTATCGATGTGTATCCATCCCCATATCCGCCGAGATTTGGATATGTCAGGGTATATGCTGGCAGCTGTCCGCCGCGCGTGACGTTTCGCACAAGACTTTTGCGATCGATCCCGAGTGCAAGCGCTTTGCGCACGCGCGCATCTGCGAGCTGTGGCGTAGCGCTGTTTGTATTTTTTGTATTGAATCGGAGAAAGAAAACTCCAGCGTACGGTGCGATCTGCAACGCTTGCGGATTCTCTTTTAGGTACACGTCGATTTTCGAGAGCGGCAGCGTCGACGTGATGTCAAGTTTTCCTGTGCGGTAGAGCGCTTCTTCTGCGTTGCTGTCGCTGATCGGATAAAGTTCGATTCGATTGAGAGCTACTGCATCTTTGTTCCAGTATGACGCTGATTTCTCGACAACGATTCGCTGTGCATGTTTGAACTCGATGAGATTGAATGGTCCGTCCGTCACGATATTATCCGGTCGTGCCCATGAGCCGTCGACAAACTGTTCTTCTTTGTGGTTTTTTTTGAAGACGCAGATCGGCACGGGATCCCAAATATATTGATTCGCGATAAGATCGAGGAGATACGGTGTCGGACGTTCAAGAATAATCTCGAGCGTCGATGCGTCGAGCGCTTTGACGCCGACGCTTGAGAAATCTGATGAGCTCTTTTCTTTTCCATCTTTTGCGCTTGCAAATTGCTCTGCGCCGCGGATCGCGTAGAGCATCGCTTTTTGTTGGGCAGGAAATTTCGGAGAGAGGACGCGCTGGAATGATTCGAGAAAATCGTATGCGGTTATCGGATCGCCAGTCGACCATTTTGCATTTCCACTCGTATCGCTACTGTTTCTGAGATGGAATGTATATGTCAGTCCGTCCGGCGAGATGTCCCAAGATTTTGCGATGCCAGGAAGTGCATGAGAACCGCGCGAATCTTCGACGACGAGTCCTTCAAAAAGTCCTTTGAACACTTGGCGCGCCGGCGCGCCCGTCGCGAGTTGCGGATCGAGACTGGATGGTTCTGCGCCGATGCCGATGCGCAATACTTTTTGTGATTGCGATTGTGATTGTAATTCTGCTAACTTTGTCAAGTTCTCTGCAGCAGATATTTGTGATGGTGATTGCGCAAATGCAAAAACGATACTTGCAAGACTCGCTTTCGCGATGAATCTTTTCTTTTTCTGCATAAACCCGTTTGATCCCATGCCGTATCCTGACTATCCTGTGTAGTCTAATCTGCCTCTTCTTGTCTATAAACTGGGAATCAACACCGGATTAAAAAGCTGCGTTTCTCATAAAGACAGAGAATGACTACAACTCAAAGTCATATAATTGTCATGCCATGAGAGCTGAGCGTGACGATGTGGGCGGTTTTTCATGCGACAGAGCATGCGACGTAGCACGCTTGCGCATTTGTGGATCCTCAACGAGAGGCAATTGTGTGATGTAATCGCTCAGCTCGATCGTCGGCAGATAGAGGGTGAATGCGACGCCCTTCGGCTCGTCACAATTCTCAAATGAGATGAATCCGCGGCAATCTTGCACGCGGGATGCGACGGTGAGCAGTCCGACGCCGTGACCGTCCTTTTTCGTCGTGAATCCTGGCTCGAAAAGATGCTCCAGTGTCTCTGCGGCAAATTGCGGTCCGGAATTATAGACTCGCACTGCGCGGTATGCGTTTCGATTCAGAGGAGTTCCACGCAATCGTTGCTGCAATATGTTGAGCACCCGCGTGTCTTGGGATGTGCGTATTTCGCCGAGCGAGCAAGGTTTTACGCTGATGTCGATGTTGCCGGAATAATCCATCGCTTCTGTCGCATTCTTCACGAGATCGACAAACACTGGCGAGATTGCTTCCTTGTCTGCTAGGACATATATGCCTGTGTTCTCGTACGCGACACGCAGTGTGGCTTCTACTTTTGGTGATGCGATGCTCGAGAGATAACTTTTGGCGTCAAAGAGCAGATCGTCGACGGTGATATTGATCGGATCGAATGCTTGCATGAGCTCTTTTCGCATCGCGTACTCGACCTCTCGTTTCATTCGATGCACAGTGTCATGCGTCCTCGTGCGATATTCAAAGAATTTTGCTTGTATTTCTCCAACAATACTGATTGGAACGTCTTTGCTCAGAAGACTTGTGAGTTCAGCTTGCAGCAAGTCTACTTGCATATAGAGCGGCGTTATTTTATTGTTCATTGTATGAGCGAGAGAAAGAACGTCTTCGCTCCCAGCTTGTTTTGGTCTTGCGAAAAAAGTCTGCAGCGAAATGTT
>CAZGJY010000006.1:0-19994 GCA_964525725.1 uncultured Methanosarcinales archaeon
TTTCTATCGCAATAAAGAGATCGTCGTCATTGGCGGCGGCGATTCTGCGATGGAAGAAGCGACATTCCTCACAAAATTCGCGAGCAAAGTCACAGTCATCAATCGCTCCGACAAATTGCGCGCGAGCAAAATAATGCAGGACAAATTCTTCGCGACGCCGAAGACTGCGATCATCTGGAACGCGACAGTCGATGAAGTGCTCGGCGACACAAAAAAAGTGACCGGCGTAAAACTCAAAGACACTGTCAGCGGCAAGATAACAGAAATAAAATGCGACGGCATATTCCTCGCGATCGGTCACGTTCCGAACACGAATTTCATCAGCGGTCTTGTCGACGTCGACAATAACGGCTACATAATCACGGATAGATTCACGAAAACAAAAACACCGGGACTCTTCGCATCAGGCGATGTGCAAGACAGCAGATATCGGCAAGCGATCACAGCCGCCGGCAGCGGTTGCTCAGCAGCGCTCGAAGCTGAACGATATCTTGCCGAGCACAATCTGCATTAATCAGCATATTCTTCTCACTGACGCACACCAGCTATATTCGCCTTGACTAATAACAAGGGTAATGGCATTCTCTCAAATAATTTTTCAGAAAAATGCGACGCTGATTGCAAAACAGCTGCATCATTTTCATCAGTACTATTCTTTGCCGCACTGATGATCTTATTCATCAGATCATAATTATTCTCGATGTATCCGTGCCCCGGCATATGGAGACGCAAAGGGGTCAAGTTGCGCTCCAGATTCTGTTCAGATACTGCTGAATTTGCAGGATGGATGATCAAAGATCTGCGGCTATCTATTGTCGCACCAGCACAATTGCAAGAACACAAAATGATGCTTGTATACAGTCCGTCAAGTCCGTCGATTATTTCTTGGAGAGGTACTAGTTTTCCATTATCTTTTATTGACCAGATTTTATTGCGGACACCACCGCAACTTTGAACAACAGCATAGTCAGGGCTCGTCTGTCCCATTTGCGACGCATAAGAAGCAATCACTTCACGAAACATCCGCCGACGAGTGAACAATTCTATTCCTAATTCAAGAGACTTTTTTGGAGAGCGATATCTGTATGCATCCTCTTTTTGGCAGAAGTACGAATTTTCGCCAAAGTGAAATGAACGCATAGTGAGTTGTTACCTGATTCCTAATAAAATTCATGATAAATTTGTCGCTATATCATTGCAAATCATTTTTATTTATCTGTCGAAAGAATATTTGTAGACGAAGTACGAGCCGATGAGAACGCCGATGCCCAGCACAACTGATGTAGCTGCCAATGCTCCGCCGGTATACGATGCGACAAGAATGTCTAAGATTGAAATGACGACTGCGAATCCGATTCCCCAGCGCTGTCGCTGCAAGATGCCTGCCGTTGAAACAGCAAACAAGAATGCAAAGATGCATAACGAAACGAGATAGCTCGTTTGATCGCGGAAAAAGAATGCTTCAACGATTTTCTCAAAAATCTTGACAATTAGAAGTGAAATCAATCCAATATTCCATGCGGATTGCACTGTTTTTGGCACCGATGCTCTAATCTGGACATTTTTGTTATTCATGTTGGGTCATATCTTCGAGGAGGTTTAAATATGTGATTATCAAAAACTATAAGTCCGAGCGCTTTGCTTCACGCGTCAATATTTCTTCTGTCTGCGGTGAATCATCAAAAATGAGACCAGCAAAACTGAGTGCCGATGAGCAAAGAACATCTGATGCAAGCACAGTATTGCTGTACATTGATCGATGCGTCAATCGAACACCAACTTTCATGAACATCTCGTCGATAAATTTGCTGCAGAAGTACGAATCATCGCTCCCCCAGAAATTTCTGACTGGTGTTGGAACGACCAATGCGATAGCCCGCGACACATATGCGCCGATCCGCTCCATTCCGGCATATTTTGGATTTGCATCGATGATTTCATGCACATTGCGGATGAGTTCGTGTTCCTGCGTCGGCTGCAATTCCGGTCGCATAACGACATACACTGCGCCAGGACGAATCTTGAAGTCTTTGTAACGCATCCCCTTGCCGACGAAGTCGATGAACTTGAGAGAATCTTCGCGAAGGAGCAGCATGACGTGATTCACGGTCGAGCCGCGCAGCGCATTGAATATAGCATTATGCACGATATTGACGAATCCTTGCGGATTGGAGAGTTGCGCAAGAACATCACCAGTCCCTAACTGCGAGAGCAGCAGTCTGCGACTCTTGCAATCATTGAACGCGCTTATTATCTCAACTTCTTTGCGCAATATTCCAAGGCAATAACTCATGATTTCGCGAGCGAGGAAAAGAATTTTCTTGATATCGGCAATCGCATCTTGTTTTTGCGCAAACGTGCTCACATCAGTCACGCCGTCTAACTTTTTTCGAGTGATATCATACCAACGGAATGCAGCGGTTTCGAGAAGCTGTAATGTCTTGTCTAAATGATCGGCATAGCTCGCAAAATTTTGTTTGCGCACGAATTGTTGTACACTTGAATGCACTTTAAGATCAGATATATCGCTTCGCACATTGTCAAGATTCACGTGGAACGTGAAAAGACGATCGTTCCTTCCCTTTGGAACTTGCTCAGCAACAACATCCCACTCTTTCATCAGAGCAAAACATCGTCGGATAAGATCTTCGTGGACTGCACAGACAACCATTGCAGAAATAATGCATTTGGCTCTATATAAGAATTACTATCCATACATCGATATGCGCTTTTGCTCTTTTCAGTTATTTTTTTCTCTCTTTCTGCAAAGAGTCCACATACCGCTCCAATCCTTCACCGACAAGAATAGCATTTGCCGATTCATTCACATCGGCTGCATCGCGGATGAAACTCGCCTGGCATAACCAACCTGACCATGCAGCGCGAGCTTGCGCAAATGTCTCGTTCTTAGATTTGCCTGTAGATAGATCGCGCGTGTTCCAGACAACTTTCGTTCCAAGAGGAATCAACAATAGCTCCTCGAGAGAATTCACTTCTATCAAACATTCTGGTAACAATTCTGCAGCAGGAATGCGTCCGACGACAAGTACATATGTCGCGCCGTGCGCGAGCGCTTTGATGATATCTGTATCGTGAGAGTGGATTCCTTTCGCAAGGATTGGTTTCGCAGTTTTGCCGCGAGCCTTCGCGATAAGATCGAACGAGCCGCCCCATCGCGGATCGGTGTGGATTGAGATCCAATCGCCATGCATCCGCGCAATGGAAAAAAGCTCATCCCACGTCTTGGACGATTTGTAGCCGAACGGTGATTGCGTCTTCACTTCAGCGATAAGAATTGTCATGAGTGTGCAAAAAAGCAAAACAGTGTTTTAAAAAATAAAAGCCCGTGATTTGTCGATTGCCGGCATACTGTTCTCTAACTTCTATAACCCGTCGATATCCGAGATGCAGCCCGACTCGATGTGAATGCAAGCTGATATTGAGACGGTAATGTAACAGCCATGACATATGGATCCAACGACGCAGGAATCGTTTCGTCGTTCGTTGCGATCCAATTATTCACAGTCGGGCGACCTCTCGTGTGTTTGAGCGTCGTTGCAAATGTTTGTTCATATATTTGTCGAGAAACCGATGCACTCAAGACCTGCGCTTCCGCAGATTGATTAGGATTCAAAGAGAATGTAGAACCAAGCTCCCGTTCGAGTTTTCGAATACCAACTGCGCGATCTTGTTGTCTGATCAGAACCAAGAATTGGCAAGTATCAATCATGTTCGACGCGCGGAGCGAGGATGAACGAGAGCTGCACTTTGTCCGTGGCGATATATTCAAGTCGCAGTGGATAATCTTTATTGAACTGCAATTTGACTTTATCCGACACGCGTGAGCCGCCGATCATTTTCTTGAGATATTCGATTGAGTATCGTGATTTGACAGGAGATTGCGTTTCAGCAACGATATCGACGTTGTCGTCGTCGCCAGAGATTTCGATCTCCGCGTTATTCAAGTCGCCGACTGCACTGACCATGAATTTCTTTCCATCAGAGAACATCAAGAGTGAATCTGCGACGATGCTTGCGTCTTCGACTGCCGCAGACAACATTTCTACTGGCATCGTGACAGTCATCGGGAACGTGAGATTTGGCGTCTTCTGCTCTTTCTCATCAAGCGAGATGATTGGAAGCATGAAGCGTCGTGTTGTATTGCCGACGATTGTGATCTTGAGTTTGCTGCCGCCTTCGATCTCGAGCGAAACGAGTTCGTTCTGCCCGATGCGTTTGAGTATTTGTTTGAGATTGTTGAGATTGAGAGCGATGTCTTGATTCTCTTCAATCTTGAATTCAGTGAACATTGAAGGCAACAATTTGAAGATGACCATTGCGACATTCGCGGGATCCATAGCGACAAGAGTGATACCTTGCTTGTTGATGGAAAATCGTGCTTCTGTGACTAAATCTGAAATGATAGAGATACTATCGCGGAAAAACTTTGGTTCGCTCAGTGTTAATTTCATACCTAACCCCTATATGAGGTACCTTTGGATGCTTTATATACTTTTTGCTGATTTTATGGCTGATTTTCCTACGGCGGCATTCGCAACATTCAACATATTTTGCGGCAATGGAAAGAAATTAAGTTTCCCTGCGCAAGGGACTGGCGCAGCGAGCCGCACAATATCCCTGAGCACATAACCATATCTGACTTTTTTCAATTGAGTCGCCAACGGCTCAGCGACGCAATGTCGCTTCTCACCCGCTCGCCACATCTTTTCAGAAACATAATCGATGCGCGAAACAATCGTTGCCCGCCCGACAATCGCACCAGTCACAAGGGTCTGTGGATTGATGCCAAACCGCGAGCAACAATCAAAGTCGATCTGTTTTGCGGCGTGGATGTAAAATTCGCCGAGGAATGACGATTTCCACGTCCGCGTCTCGATTGTTTTCACGCCGCGAAGGACGAGCTCTGCCCACGGCTGTCGAAGCGAGAGTGCAACCATTGCAATTGCTGCGCTACTCAGTGGATCAGTCGATCGAGATGTCATACGTGCCGCTCCATTTCTCGCCGGACGCAAGCATACGCAAACCCTTTTTGTTATTGAATGCATCGGGCCAACAGCTCATGGGCTCGATTGCGATTGAGTGTTTGTTTGGCGGAGTGAAAATTTGAAGAAATGGATAATTATGGTCTTGTTTGAGCGTCAATGTGAAATCGCGGGTTTGCAGCACTGTGCATCTTTTTTTCAAGACGAAACAAGTATCCAGAGTGCGCATCGCGTGCGCAACATTCTTTTGCAACAAGAAACCGTTTTTTTGTTTGTATTTCAACAAGAAAGAATGAAAAGGTTCAGTCTGAAATTCCAATGCTTTTCTAGTGGGAATCATCCGCTCATCAACATCGATGATCGCTCTTGGGTCGAATGAAACCTTCGCAAAGCTTCCTTTTGCAGCAAAGTATGGGTGCCAGCCATCGCCGATAGGTGCTTTTTGCTTCCGCTTCCCGATATTGACGATTGTCGTTGTGCACGTCAACTTTCTTCCTGAAAGGATATACTTGCAACTCACATCAAGTTTGTGCGGATAGCTTTGCTCTGGTTCAAGTATGAGGCCGATTATGAGCGTGATGTGTTCTTTCTCAGCAATGATCTTTCTCACGTTCCATTTTTTATTATAGACGAGACCATGGATCGCATGTTGTTGGGACGGAAAGTTCTGCTTCAGAAAGAAACGTGACTTGCCGACGGTATACATTCCATCTTTCACACGATTTGGAAATGGAATGAGTTTAGCGCTCGAAAACCATTTGTTAGCGACAATTGCCGAGGAGCTTTTTGGCGCATCGATAATCTCGACCCATCTTCCATTCTTTTTTTTCTTGATGCGCAATGACGAAAGGATGCCGCCGAAATCAAGGGCAAATGTCGCATGTGCTACAGAAGTGCACAGCGTCACTGCTCTAAGTTGTCCAATATAATGCAATTTCGATGATGGTGGCGATATCATTTCTTTTTTGTTTTCGGCCATATCAGAACAAAGAAAAACATGATGAGAGAGCCGAGGATTGCCATCGCCATATCTTTCTGCGTATCCCAGACGTCTCCTTGGCTGCCGAGGAAATCGATTGCAGCTTGCGGCGCAAGGACGAGAGCGGCCAACCACTCAATAATCTCATAGATTGCGCTGCCTGCGCCGATTATGAGGAGCGAACAGAATATCGCGACTCTGCGCGAGAGACCGAATGCATTCTGGAAACATTCTTTTATCGGAAGGAACAGCAAGAAGCCGAAACAAAAGTGGACGAGCCGATCGTAGTCGTTTCTCGTGCTGCCGATAAGATGTCCGATCCACATACCGATTGGAGGCATATATGCATAGTGGCTCGCATAGACTTGCAACGAAAGGTATACGGTGACTTGGATGTATGACCAATCAGAGAGTCGTATCTTGTTGCGGAAAATAAGTATCGCGATGAATGCGAGCCAGACAAGGATATTTTCGAGGAACCAGTCGATGCGTGTTTTCGGCGAGATTGCGGACCAAATAGAGACTACGAGGAAAATGAAGAGCAGGATGAGGTGACGTCGATGGAACGATTCAAGATTACTCTTGGAATTTGCCGTATGTCTATTTGAACTCATGCGATTCTCCTGAATTGAGGAAATGGATGTTTTTATCTTTTATGTAGCCTTCTTGCTCAGCAATCTCTTGGTATGACTTCATCATCTGCAAAGTTCCGTGCGCAGGAATGACATGCTGCGGCTTGACGTGACGCAAAAGATCGCGCAGGTCTTCGCGCGACGCGTGACCAGATACGTGGATATCTTTGAACATGCGCACGCCTTTCTGCAGCAATTTTTCCTCGACAACGATGCGTGCTTCTTGGATCGCAGCAGTCGGGATGACGTTGCAAGAGAAGATGAACAGATCGTTCTTCGCGAACGGGCACGGTAATTTTCCGTTGAGCATACTGTACAAAACGGCGTGTTTCTCGCCTTGGTGTCCAGTCATGACAATGATGTATTTTGATTTGTCCTGCCCCATGAGCATGCGCAGTCGCTTCTTGACAAAACTGCGGTATTGGACAATCTCGACTTGATCGATGATGTTTGAAATGCCTGCGCGCTTCGCGCTGGTCGAATATTTCTCCATGCTTCGGCCAAAGAAGATGACTTTTCGTTTGAGCACTTTTGCGAGTGCGATAAGTGTCTGCAATCGCTCGATATGCGACGAGAATGTCGTGAAAAAAATACCGCAGCCCGTCGTGTCCGTGCCGATCATGATATCTTGGAGCATCTGCTTTGCGACCTGTTCTGAGGGCGTGCGTCCAGCGTGATGTGCTCGCAAACATTCTGAAATGAGGACTTTGACATTCTTTGATGCAGCATCGATGCGCTTGAAATCCGGCGGAGAGCCGAGCACTGGATGCAGATCGAGTTTGAAATCATTCGCATACACGACAGTTCCGTAGGGCGTGTGGATGAAGAGCATCGCTGTCTGCGGTATCGAGTGTGTCATCGCGATGAATTCGACTTCGAACTTCGTGCCGATCTTTTTCTTGCTGTTCGGCGGAACTGCAATTATATCGTTGAGCTGTCGGAATTTATTGTCCTTGAACTGTCGATAGACGACTTCTGCAGTGTATGGTGTGCAGATGATCGGGCAATTGTAATGTTTCTCAAGATACGGGATCGCAGCGATATGGTCGAGATGACCGTGCGACGGGATGATCGCTTTGACTTGATTTTTGTGCTTGATGACGGTGTCGTTTGGAATGACATCATTCTCGATGAGTTCTTTCGCCGAGAATTTTCCGAGATCGTCGTCTTGCGTATAATTGAGCAATCGATCGAGATGGACGCCCATATCAAGGATGATTGATTCGTCGTCGACAGTGATGAGCGTCATGTTCCTGCCGATCTCGCCGTAGCCGCCGACAGCGGTGACTTTAATCGTGCCAGTTGATTCTTTATTTGATTCTTTTGTTATAGTGGGAGTCATAGTTTGTTTCTCTTCGTTACGTAGTTATCATAGTTATTATCTAGCCACGCGGCTTGAGCTTTTCAATCTTTCCTCGTTCTTTGAGGATGAAAAATCCGCGTTCACGTAGGCAACCCGCATTGAAGCAAGTCGTCGTCTTCAGTTTTGTCAAGCCGCGATTCTCATGCATATGTCCGCAGATGCAGATAAGCGGTTTATGCTTCTCGATCATCTTGCGCGAAAGTTGCGAGCCGAAATGTTTGCCGTGCGCAGGACTCGCTTTGTAGTTGATCCGGTCGAGCTTCGTGTCGATCGGCGGATTGTGGGTGAGAAAAATTACTTTTTGTTTCCTTTTTTTTGCAAGTGCAAATAATTTGTCAAACTTTTTGCATAATAATGAGAAATGATCGCGATCGTGCGGTGTGATTCCTCTATCTGCACGCAACTCTGGTCCGGATGTCCGTCCATAACCGATGATGCAAGTCGTTGCGTCAACGTCAACGAGCCGCATATCACAATCCACGAGATTATTCATTCGTGTTTTCATTTTCGCAATCTTTTTCTTGTAGAAGATTTCGCCGCTCGTCAATGAGATATCCCAATTGCCGGGAATGAAGTAGACCGGTTTTCGGATCGATTGCAGCCACGAGAGAACCTTCATCCCTCGCGCTTCACTGTGTGTGGCGATTTTTGCAAGCTTTTGCTCAGAGATTGTCATTCGCCAATTCAATCCTCGGCGTATCGCCGAGAATATTATTTTTCGTAGCTTCAAGTCTGGAACGAAATCTCCGGTGCAGATGATTGCATCAAAAGCATCATGTCGCAGTTTTTTTATTTTCGCAGGAATGATGCCGTGCGGGTCGCCGAGAATAAGGAATCTCATTATCCTTACTGCGTCGCTTACGCTTTATAATGCTTTTTCCTAGATATATCGAGATATATCTCAAATTTTGCATTTCTTAGCGTCTCTCTTCTCCACAAAAACTATAAAGCGGATGCATATGGGTTCCTGCATGGGAGCAGTAGGCGCAGCAAAGCAGAAAGAAGAGATGAAAAAAGAAGAAATACGAAAGATTATTCTCGTGCACGGTTGGGATGGATCGCCAGAACGTGGTTGGTGGCCATGGATGCGCGCAGAGTGTAAAAAGCTCGGGCTGCAAGTCCACGCGCCGCAATTGCCTGGCGGCGAGAATCCGCAGCTGCCGAAATGGGTAGACACAATCGCCTCGCTTGTCGGCGACGATACCGCGAGCACGATTCTCGTTGGTCACAGTCTTGGTTGCGACGCGATCCTGCGTTATGTCGAACGTCTCTCGCCCGCACAGCGTATTGTTGCAATCGTTCTTGTCGCGCCGTTCTTCGACGAAACAGATATTGAAGATCTCAAAGAGTTCAACGGGCAAGCCGTCAACATCGGGCGCGTGAAGATTGTCGCACAACAAAAAGTCGCATTCTTCTCAAGCGACGATCCGCACATCCCGCTCAAAGAAGGCATTGAATATCAGCATCGGCTCGGAGCGCAGATCCACATCCTCAAGAATCGCGGGCATTTTACGCCTGACGACAAATGCGTCAGCATTCCTGAAGTGTTAGAAGCAGTGAAGAAAATAATAACTTAGCTACGGGCTATATCTTTTCTTTAATTTTGAATAGAAATTGAAAAACAGCACAAGGCTGGCTACGCTTCCTAAAAAGAAAAGAATGCCAAAAAAAATCATCCATCTTTTTTCTACGGCTGAACTTATTGAGGCATGTGCAATGATTGTTGCAATTCCTAAAGATAGCATAGTGAAGAAAAATGACTTAGATGTTTCATATTGCAACTTTTCAAATTCTTCAGTCTTGTTCATGAAGGTATGTGCCGAGCAGGATTCGAACCTGCGAACGCACTAAGCGAACAGCTCTTGAGGCTGTCCCGTTTGACCGCTTCGGTATCGGCACGTATAATTCAGAAAACGAGGTTTTGTTTATAAAAGTAACTCAGAACTAACTGCGAAGTTGTTGTGGTATTAGTTGTGAATATCTTTCCAGAATTCTTTGCACAAAACAATCTGCGCCATCTGGACCGTGTGCATTTCCATTAGCTCTGACGCTCGGGAGCTGAATTTCATAGACTTTTACACGAGTGTATTCTGCAGGCTCAGCATAAAATCCGTCATAAATACTATCTTCGCACTCAAAGAGTTCATGTGCGGTCTGGTGAAACATTTCTTTACCAACAGCCGCTCCCATTTCGAAAGGGAATCGTATGACCGTTTGTCCACCAAACTTGATGAGAGAAATCTTTCCTTCAAGAACATCATCTTTCCAAGTTCTTTCTTCGAGAGTATCGCTTATTGTCATGAGTTTGGATATCACTATATTGTATATAAAATAAGCCTTGAAAAATCAACGGATGATTTATATAACTAACTCACAGAACGCGAGCTATGGATTATCGCATCGTTCTTGGCATCATCGCGACGCTTATCGGTCTTTTCAGCTACATCCCCTATTTTCGTGACCTGATTCTCAAAAAAACAAAACCACATGTTTTTACTTGGCTTATCTGGGGAGTTTTGACTGCAATCGCATTTGTCGCACAATTATCTGCGAATGGTGGACCGGGAGCTTGGGTAAACGGTATCACAACTATCACTTGTTTTGTCAATGTTGGATTTGCGCTTAAGTATGGAAAGAAGAACATTAAACCAATCGACGTACTCTGCTTATCGCTGGCTGTTATAGCGATTTGCTGGTGGATATTCGCAAAAGACGCATTGGTTTCAATAATTCTTGTGACTATCGCAGACATTCTTGGATTCATTCCAACATTCAGAAAGGCATATTCGGATCCGTATAGTGAAACACTTATCACCTATTTTCTCAGCTCGACAAAATATCTCATTTCTTTATTCGCGCTCATCAATTTCTCGCAGGTCACAATTATTTTTCCGCTTTATTTGGTGATTGCGAATAGTACGTTTGGAGTATTTTCTTTGATCAGGAGAGTACAACTCAAAGTCAAGAAGTAATCAAGAAATAAAAAATGGAAAAATAAAATAATTAACTAGAAGAACACATCCTTTGTCGCGAATCGAACTTTCGGAGTAGCTTTCTCAGTTGTATAACCAACCGGCATGACAACCGTCGGGACGAGATTCTTCGGCAAGCTCAAGATCTTTGCATAAGCTGCAGGATCGAAGCCTTCCATCGGACAGGAATCGAAGCCGAGCGATTTCGCGCCGATCAATCCTGTTTCAAGCGCGATGTAGACTTGTTTCTGCGCCCATTCTTTGAGTGCTTCTGGACTTCTCGGACCAAGCGCGCCTTTCATCATATCTTCGTAGCCCTTGAGCGATTCTTTCGGTGCGCCGTTCTTGACGAGCATTGCGATCAATTGGTCGATCTTGCCCATGACGTCAGTGTCTGCGCAGAAGACGAAGATATGCGAGCCATTGCCGACTTTCGGTTGTCCCCATGACGCTGCCATGAGTTGGTCTTTGACTTTCTGGTCGGTCACGACTTTGATTTTCCAAGGCTGGATGTTGAACGAGCTTGGTGAAAGTCGGATCAATTCCTTGAGCTGGTCGATTTTTTTTTCGTCAATCTTCTTGCCATCGAATGATTTGGCAGCAAATCTTGTCTCTAAAATAGTTTTGAGTTCCATAGTGTAATCACCTATCGGATATGCGATACATTCTTGCTTCTTAAAGCTTGTGGATGAATCATAATGTTCAGATGCGAACGCCGAGACGTGAAAGCTCGCGTTTCAATTGAGCAAGAGATGTGAAGAGTATTGCATACATCCCAATCTTTCGGGCGGCTTTGACGTTATCGAGGTTGTCATCAATAAAAACGACGTCTGATGCTTTCGAGCACAATTTTTTGAGCGCATATCTGTATATATTTGCGTGTGGTTTGCACATGCCGATGTCGCACGATACAAGCATCCTTGACTTAGGGATAATGCGCTCGATCCGCCAACGTTTGTTCGCAGAATGAAATCCTGTGCCGAAATTAGAGAGGAGCGCAAGCGGATACTTTCGCGAGAGTAATTTTGCGAATCGCTGCATATCTTTCTTCGCAACATAACCGGAAAGCCGGACGCGTGAGAATTCATGAGCGTCTTTTTGGACATCGAGGCGCCGCATGACTTTTGTGCTGAAGACGTCGTCAGACCATTTGCCGCGGTCGAGGTTCGGTGAGAGGGAGATTATTGCTTCGCGCACCGCTTTCTCGTCAACACCCAACCATTTCGCGCAAATCGCGTCTACAGTCTCGCTGTTGCTCGTAGTCAGAACACCATTATTATCGAAGATAATGCACTTGATGTTTTTTTTCATCGTGCAGGCTCAAGAATATTTTATTTTTACAAAGAGCTGTGCAAGTCCAATGATGAGGGCAATTGCATTGTTTATTGAAACAGGCGCCGCATGTATCAACAATCCATATGTGAGCCACAACGCGCAATTGACGACAAAACCAATGACTGTGAGCAATGATACATCATTGACTTTTTTGCTCCATACTGATTTGACGACTTGCGGCAGCATGAACAGCGTTCCGACTACTGCGCCGCTATACCCTATGATATTGATGAGAATGTTGCTGACGACCATTTATTTTCCTTAATGATGACGAAACTTGCAAGAAGAATATAAATATTTACCAAAAATTACATTGAAGAAAGCTTTTTCTCAATCTCAGCCAATTCTGATTCGAGCCGAGTGACTTCGTCCATCGCTGCGACATGATCTGTCGAAACACGGCTCGCTCGAGGAGAAGCTGTTTTTGCCGGAGCAGATGCGATGGCTTGCTCAGGAATATCTTCTTTCTGTTTTGGCGGCGTGAGCAAAGCCATATCGTGCTTTGGCACTGCGCGCTGCAATTTTGCGAGAAGCGACTTGATCGCAGAAATTTCAGATTGGTATTGCGAGTAGAGCGACAACTTCTGTGCTCGGATATTGCGCAAGTGCTCATATTGCTTGAGAGATAGCAACAGTTCGCGAGATGCTTCGAGCATCGTCTTTCGAACATCAGCAGGATTCTGCACGCCGACGTAGAATGATTGCTCTTTCTCTGTTGGTTTGATCTGCTTTTTCTTCATATTACATCGAATGAGGCTCAAAGAGCGATGAATCAAGATGTGCTACTTTCTGCTCGATATCGGAAAGACCTGCTTTCCAACTCTCAAGCTCTGCATCTTCTTCATTTCTCAATTGCTGGATCTGTTCCAACGTCTCTTTCGCTTCAGAAAGTTTTCCTTTGAGCGTGCGGATAACATCGAGAACATCCTTGTATTCGTCGATTCGTACATAAACTGGCATATCGGTCATTGTGCGCCTCTTGTTTTGCTGTTGTTTTATGTTATTGTAATTTAGCTACAAACCTAATCTTTATTGTCTGAATAATTTCGCTTCAGCCATGAGCATTTTCCTTGCCATTGTTGAAAGTGAATTATGGAATGCATCGAATTGTGCTTGCGATCGTGTGTGCAATTGTTTGCTGTTCTCAGAGAATGTCTGCAATTGGGCAATCTCGTCTTTCGCATAATTGAGATTTGCGAGGATTGTGCGATATGTCTCGACGTCGCAATAGACTGGACCGAACGGCGTATGTGCATCGATGCTTTGCATCGTCAAAGATGCCGAATCTGCGCCAGAATCATAAGCATCGGATTGAGCTGACATCATCGGTGGTGCACTGACATTTTGAACGGTAGTTGCTGCCGTTCTTGATGTTTGCTGATTGAAATCAGGGAAAGCTGGCGGTTGCAGCGCACTCGCATCAAATGATTGAGGTGCAGACATACTTGCGCCAAAGCCTGCGGGTGCATTGAAATTTGCATGTTCATCGAATGATGGTAACGGCGGTAGATCCATCGTTGCGCTGCCCATTGGAGTCTGGAAATTAGCTGGTGCACCATCGAACGACGGAAGCTCAGGCAATTCGAATTGAGATGGCATTGCGCGCGGCGCCTGTGGTGCAGAAGTACTAGATGAAGCTGCAATTGTTGACGCACCGACTGGTGCAGATGGTTTCTTCTTGAGGAAATCTAAAAATCCCATTATGTCTACCCCATACAAAAGTGATACATCCAAAACAGTTTGTTTGTATATAAACATTGTTTCCTATTCTCAAATAGTGACGGCATGCTGATTATGGTCCCTTTACAACAAGAGCACGCAGCATCCATTGACGAATCATCGACGATAAATCGGCCAAACAAGACCCATTTGCAGAGCAGCGAAAGGTACGATTGAATGCCGCATTCTGCAACAATGTTTTTAAATCAACGTCTGTTCGCTTGTTCTGATGACATCCATAACAACTCCTCCTTCCAAATCTCAGCAATCAACGTCGAGCGCAATTGTTGCATCGCAAGAATTGCGCAAAGAGCAGATCCGTGCGCAAGCGAAAAGCATCATGGATAATTTTTTCATTGCGCTCAAGAACGCAAACATAGCCGACCATCCGATCGGCGTCAATCGCAAAGAACAGACACGCTTACCCGAGCCTCGAGCGAACGGCAATGACGACTCATTCCGTCACGGCATGTTTGCAAATGCGCCGAACAAAGATATCAATCATATTGTTGCAGAGAAAAAGAGTTGGTGATTGAAAGAATGGCGACAGCAACAACTACAACCATTGCTGCACAAGCAATCGCTTTGACAACCATCCAGACCCGTGATGCAATTGCATCAGGAAAATTTTCTGCAATAACTCATATCTCAAACTATATCGAGACAATTGAATTAAGAAACAAAGAAATCAACGCAGTCTTGCATCTTAATCCAAACGCACTCGTAGATGCAAAGCGAATCGACGAGAAAGTTTCACGCAACGAGAAAGTTGGAAAACTAGCCGGCCTTGGCATCATCGTCAAATCTAATATCTGTGTCAAAGGGATGATCGCGAACTGTGCATCAAAAACACTTGCGAATTATGTCGCACCATATGACGCAGACGTCATCGCAAAGATCCGTGCAGAAGACGGCATCATTATCGGCATGGCGAATCAAGACGAATTCGCCTGTGGCTCGAGCGGCGAGACATCGGCGTTCGGCGCGACAAACAATCCGGCCGCGCTCGGTTTTGTCTGCGGCGGTTCATCGTCGGGCAGCGCAGCAAGCGTAGCCGCAGGTTTCTGCGATATTGCGCTCGGCTCAGACACCGGCGGATCGATTCGCAATCCAGCATCGCATTGTGGCATCGTCGGCATCAAGCCAAGCTACGGTCGCGTCTCACGCTTCGGTCTCATCGATCTCTCGATGAGTCTTGATCAAATTGGTTCGCTCGCGAGAGATGTCGAAGGTTGCGCGCTCATGCTCGAAGTCATTAGTGGTTATTCGCAGAATGATCCGACGACAATCGAGACGCCAGTTGATATATATACAAAATCTGCAGAAATTGATGTTAAAAAATTACGAGTCGCACTCTCACCAGATTTTGAAAGACTCTGCGTCGACAAACGAATCTACACATTGATCGTCGGCAAAATCACCAATCTCAAACCAAAGAATGTCTCGCTCAAACATGTCGATCTTGCGATCCAGACATACTATCCGCTCGTCTATGTAGAATTTTATTCTGGAACACGAAAGTTCGACGGTCGACGGTATGGGAAGAAAATCGAAGAGTCATGCGGCGACGAAGTTCTACGTCGAATAATGGGCGGTCAGGAAATTTCAAAAGCAGAGCATGCTGGTAAATATTATCGCACTGCTCTCAGTGTAAAAGAAGAGATTGCCGAAGAAATAAATCGCGCATTCGATTCTGTCGATGTCATCATTTTGCCAACAACACCGATCTTGCCGCATAAGATCGGCTCGAAGATAAGCGTCGAGGCAATGTATGCATATGATGCGTTCACGATTCCAGCCAACTTGGCGGGATGCTGCGCAGGCGTCGTCCCGATCGGAAAGATCGACGGCGTTCCCGTCGGTCTTCAAGCATATTGCCGTTCTGGCAACGAAGCGATGCTCTTCGCATTCCTCAAATATATTGAGTCAATGCAGCAAGATTGATCAGGTATTCACAAAAAATGGACGACAAGAACGAAGCAGTATTCAACGCATGGATGAATTACGTCAAACGAAAGAAAGTAGATAAGACCGCTGACAAAAATCTTGACGATGATGCAGATGAGCAACACGCAGCAAATAATTAGACGAACTTAAGCAAACTACATTCTACTTTCACTTGCTATTTTTTCTTAACTCACAAAAATAGGAAAGTATTGAGAAATAAAATTATAGTTTTTTGAACTCTCTGGTAAAATCTCGCTTGAGAGTCTGGATCGCGCCTTCAATGATATTGATTTCCGCTTTTGCTACAGTTCTTTCTGAAGGCATGACTCCTTTGAGGACGTTCTCAGCAGTTTTTGCAAGACCTTCCGCATCAGCAGCGACTTTCTTGAGAGGGACGCGCATCGTCTCGACCGCAGCAAATGTCCGCAGTTCAGTGATCGCTTTATTTCTCTTCACGCGCGCTGCGTTATCAGATACGCCTGATCTTTTGACAAGAATATTCGTTTGATTGAAGATGACTGTCCTCATATCGTTGTATAAGTGCAGCAGTTCTTCTTTTTTCGTGCGCGCGACTCTGCGCGCAGCAATGACTGCTTGCGTCTGGGATCTCAAATTGCTCGCACTAGTTGCAAGGCGTCTTACCGCTGATGGCTGACCAGTATTTGCCGCTGTTCGTAATACTTTTACCATAGCTGTTGAATTAGCTGCAGTAGTTGCCAAGTTTTGATTATTGGTGACATCAGGCTTTTTGGCAATTGTTTGTATTAAATTACCTATTGTTCCTAGCTGTTGTATAAGTCCTTCGACTTCTTTTTTATCTGCATCAAGAAGATCAATAAGATCCTTCACTGCTGTAGCCAGGGCTTGCATCTCGCTCAATTGTTTCTGTTCAAACACCGTGAGTCCTTTGCCAAGCAAACCATTGATGGTTTGATAGGCTTGGTGTAGCTTCACTTCTCCTTTTGTGAATTCAGCAATGAACTTCTTGAAATACTGGTTAGATTCAGCATCAAGCTCAGATTTCACTTTATTCGCTTCTGCGATGAGGGCTGCATGGTCTGCGATGATTGTATCGATTGGCGTACTCTTTGATTGAAGAAGGTCGATATCGCTTTGTAATTTGTCGAATTTAGTGCAAATGTCTTCGATTTCTTTTCGTGTCGTCTCGATTATTCGTTGCAATGTTGGGACTTGTGCAACGAATTTATCGAAATGTGCAATCATTTGGTCGATAATCGCATCTTCTTCAGTAGGTTGGTTTGCAGAAACCGTTTCAGTTCTTGGCGCAGGCGTTGGTTCAAGAAGAGGTGGTTCTGGTCCATTATACGGCTCAATACCGCCATTTCGTATCTGCGTCGCAAGTTCTTCTTGTTCTTTGATTGCAACTGAGAGTTGCTTCTTGAGCGCATCCATATGTGCTGCGACATCTTTTTTATTTGATCCATGTGCGGCAGTATTGTAGAATCGTTCGATGACGATGTGCGCTTCTTGGAAGACTGGAAGTATCTCTTGGAATTCTTTGAGTCCTTCTTCTCGTTCCGCAATCATCGGGTTTGCTGCTACCATGTTATCTTCAGTTGCTTTTCTTGTCGTAAGAGTTGTTTGCTCTCTGCCTTTCCTGTTATTTTTACTTTTTCTATTTGAAATTATTAAAATTATAATTGATTATCCATTTCAATACATATGTGTCTGCAGCCAGCCATATCTGGCGAGGAATTCGTGGTTCTGCTGCGCAAAGTCTGCTGTCGCATGAGTGACGTGATCCTGATCGGCTATCGGTAAATATCGCAAGCCCGGGTTTGCAGTTATTGTTGCAAGATTATTGTTCCCGTTTTGAACAATCGCTCGTGCACGTGTCGCTACAGCGCGCACTCCGCGGATGAATGGTGCATTGCCGCGCAACGCTGGATTTGCAAGCAATGTATTGATCATAGCTTGTAATTGCGCATTGACACCCTGCAGATTGCGGATCTCGACTTCGAATGCGGTGATATCATTTGGAAATGTGAGATACGGTGCGACTCCCGCAGGAATTGGCGGCGGTGTGCGTCCTAAAAGAGTATTGAATGCATTGCCGATACCAGTCGCCGCATTTCGCAGATTTCCTGCCGCAGTATGAGCGCCAGCACCAAGAGCCGCAGCGCCGTGTGCAGCTCCGCTGGCTGCATGAGCCGCTGCTTCACCACCAGCGACAAAAATCATGACTAACTCATAGATGACCATGACTGCGAAAAACAACGCGATGAGTTGGAACGCAAGATTGCCTAAATAACTGTTTGTGAGCGTATTAGACATCTGATTTGAAATATAGCTCGCGGCTGAAAGACCGAACAAATAGACGAGAAAACGTATTAAATGCCGAACGCGCGGTCTGTTTTGCATGAACGTCGGATTGTAGATCCACGCGAACAGTGCACCGAATATCAAGCCAAAAGGAATAACGAGAGATACCAGACTTCCAAAGGACTGCATGAGTTGCGGATTCGCCGCATATGCTCCGGCAGTCGCAAGTATTGCAGCAAGGACTGTGACGAGTCGTTTCCGCAGTTTCTTTCCCTCGTCGTCATTTGAAGTGATTGGGAGTCTCTGACCAGCATAGAAGACGACGATGAAGATGAGCATCCAATACATGAACCGCTGGAAGCCAGTCTGACCGACATATGGCTCGAACGCGCGGAACAAATCATTGATGACGCTTGGGATGATGGCGAACGTTTGGCTGAAATCCATAGCCGCAAATGCAGAAGGCACAAGAGATGCGAAAAGTAAGGAAACTAGACCAAACAACCAGAACTTCAATCGCTTTTGAGGCATTGACTCTCTTTTTGCGTCGAATAGTATATAAATGTAACGGGCTTCCTCCTCGAGATGGCAACGTCCAAAACAACGTCAGCAAAAACGTCATTCAATGAACGATGTTATGCACTTTTGCGCACAGTGCCGCGAGGCAAAGTGACGACGTACAAGGCGCTTGCCAACGAACTAGGTACAGCAGCCTACCGTGCAGTCGGCAATGCGATGAACAAGAATCCTGACGCACCAAGAACACCGTGCCACCGAGTCATTAACGCAGACGGCCGCCTCGGCGGATTCGCATCTGGATTAGAAAAAAAGAAACGTTTGCTCGCAGCGGAAAACGTAAAGATCGAGAACGATCGCATCGATCTAGACAAATACGGATACTTTTTCTGATTTAAATTAGAAATAATTATTAGTATACTCTTTTTCATTTCTTTAGCAACTTACGAATTGCGGCAGCATACGCACTATCTGGCATGGAATTAATGTCGTTTCCATAAACAGGTAACGCTTGCAAATATTTTCTCGCGCTCGCAAAATCGTGGACGCGGAAGAATTGGAAATCATATTCTATCAGCGCAAGCGAGACATATTCAATTTTAGAGCTGCTGGAGAAATTTATTTTCTCGGCAATATTTTTCCAAAACATCGCATCTGGATGTTTCGTCGTGAATTGAGTGACTGTCTCGGCAATCTTGTTCCGCCACGATGAGCCGACATCTTTCGACGGAACTAATTCGAGTTGAGGCGATGAACCAAATATCGTCGAGAAAACCCGCGATGCACGAACCATGTGACTGTTATCTGTGACGAGAAATACTTTGCTCGGATGGAATGATTCGATGATTGGGTAGGAGAACACAAAATTTCCCAGCGTATCAAGCGATTGCTCTTCCGTGAGAATGACTGTATGCGGAATTCCGTTCGCAATGAGATATTCTCGCATCAAAACTGACTCTGGAATTCGTGATGGGGCAGTCAAAAATCGTTGGCCTGAGCAGAGAATTTTCGTGTGCAACCAAAAATCTTTGTCAACATCGAGCTGCGCGCGGGCGTGCACAAGGCATGCATTGCAACGCGGCCGGACAACTTCATTCTCGCCGCCGAGGATCAGATAGATTTCCATTTAGAACATATTTTTACATTGTCAGTTTAAATTCATTTGCGCATAACGATAGCTTTCGAATAATCTGAAATAAAAAAAGAACTTCAAAAATAAATCTGAGTCCCACCGGGATCGAACCG
>CAZGJY010000007.1:0-18420 GCA_964525725.1 uncultured Methanosarcinales archaeon
GAAGTGCACAATTGTGAAGTGCATACTGTTTGAAGGTACTGTGAATGTTACCAATGTGTCATACGATGCGCTTTTTTGTAATTCTTGAACGCTTGATATGCAAAAACTCGTTCTGCAATTGTACCTGCTTTGTCCAGTTTTGAATTAAGCGCGTTCGCTTTTTCAGCGCGGGCTTTCTCTTCTTTTGAACTGCCGAACATCCCGAAAAGACTTGAGATGCCGAGCATCGGATCAAGAAGCTCAATTACACCGTTGAATGGTCCGCCGATGAAGCCCATTGTTTCCATGAATGGGCTCGGTCCGCCAGATCCACCTTTTGCTTTATCTTTGGATTTACCATCATCTTTTTTCTTGCCGAAAGGGAAGATGTTGATCTCGCTTGGATCGCTTTCCTTCTCTTTTTTTTCGTCAGGTTGCGGCAGTTTCTTTCCTGCTTCTTCGAGATATGCTTTGAGATCTTTACCAAGATATTCCATCGCGTCTTTTATCGATGAGTCGAATGATTGCATGAAATCCCACGCTTCCGATTCACGATATTTCTTGTAATCCTCGATCATCTTGCCAGTCCAGCCATAGCAGCGCATAATCATATCGACATGACCGACGTGGATCGCGCCTTTCTGATTATATGATTCAGGAGCGCGGATGAGAATCTGCGGCTTCGTGTGAAATGTGAAGTTGATGAGCACGACACTATACACAGAATTGTCTGTGTCGGTGAATTCATTCCCTTTGTCGTCTTTTTTCATCGACGGTCCATCCATTTTTGCCAGAGCGACTTCGATTTCGCTCACCGACGAGTCGAATGAATGGATGAGGAATGCATCGTTGTCCATGCGATTCTCGTTGAGATTGAGACGCTGGATATTTCGGATGTACGGTTTGATCCATTCCATATACATCTGGATGACTTCGTAATGTTGCCGTAGATATTTTATCTGGAAATTTCGTTTGTTCTTCAGTTCATTATGCGTTTCATCTTTCCAATTAGTGAATTGGAATAATTTTCTGCGCAACGCATTCTTGACGGCGTCGTTGAATTCAAGGCTCTCGACGTGTTTGTCGATATCTTCTTTCTTGAGCGGACCGACGGCGAAGAAAAGATCAGGGAGGATTGTGAAACCTACTTTCTGCGCCATTCCGTAGACGGACGATGGATTTTGCGAGCCGCCCTCGACAAGTGTTATCCAGATATCTTTGAGCGTTGATTCTGCAGCATTCGCTTTCTTCGCGTCTTTGAGATCTTGTGCGTCGACATAATATCCCAGACGCTCTTCGATCTGGCGCAATTCTCGGACAAGAGCAAACAAATCTTTGACGAGACGACCCATCATGCCAAGATAATTAGAGACATTTGATTGTTGCGCACCCAAACGTGCCTGGAGATCGCCGAACAATGCAGAGCCCGCGCTATGCGCATGCGTGTCGACGATTTTATGCAGATCCTGCATGCCAAAATCATAGTGGAGGTGACCGACGAGCCAGTAGTACATCTCTTCGACGTTATAATTCTCTGCTTCGAATTCAATGCGATACGTTCGCTTTGGCGCAGGATAATCAGTCATCTGATAGAATTCTTTCTTTACCTCAAGGATCTCAGGTTCAGAGAAGCCGTACTTCTTGAGTTTCTCTTTTATTTCAACTTCAGTCTTTCGTACCATGCGCTCGATACAATATCAAAATATTTCCCGTGTAAGCTAGGACGTTGCATTGCAATCGCTCTTCGATTTGCTTGTTGATGTCCTCTTTGGACATCGTTTCTTGTACAGCTTTGAGGACTTTGATTTTTATGAGCTCACGTTTCGTGAGATGTTTGTCAATCTCTGCGAAAACGGTTTCGGTAAAGCCCGATTTTCCGACATTCGTGATTGGAGAAAGAATGTGCGCAGAACCCTTGAGTTCCTTTATCATTGCAGAAGTGAGCGTTTCCATCTTTTTCACAATTGTTGCGCAATCAAATGCACGGATGATAATCGTATAAGCCAGCCAATACAACCAACAAATCTGACTACCCTTTGACTATTGTTGCCACAAAAAGCACACAACAGGCTTAAGCAGCATTTTAGGATAGTTAATTTATAAATGTGTCGTCAATAAAATGTGCGGTAAAAAAGTAATTTCATAGCGATACTGCCTTGGTGCATATTTGGAGAGAGTCCGATTCAGAGCAGACGCAAAGGTCTGCGTTGCAGCGTGAATCTTTTCGATTCACAATGTATGCAGGACTCTCGACGATTATTCTGCGAAGGATGAGCAGGATCTCACAGCAGTATCGCTGTTATCAAATATGGTCTGGATTTTGAGCGAAGCAACTGCGAAATAAGAAATTGAAAACCAAAAGCAGCTTGACAAACTATTGCGGTTTATGCATCGCAACGCCGCCAGCGGGCAGCATTTTGACGATCTCGTCAACGTCATGAATCTCAAGCAAGCCGGCGATTTTTTTCGCGACGTCTGTCGCCTTGCTTGCTCCCTGAGAAATTCTTATTGCCGGTTTTATCGATTGCGACGTCACGCTTTCTTTAGTCCCTGCGATGCAAGCTCCTTTCGCATTTTTGCCGATGTAGAGTTCCATCTCAGGATGCAGATACAATCGCTCGCCGCGGATCATGAATGAACCCTTGCCCATGAATTCGCCGCTGTTCGCTTCTTTTGATACTTGCTCAGGTTTGACATAAAATACTGCGACACTCGAGAAACCTTTCTGCCAACCTTTTGCGTAGACTGCAGTCATCGCACCGACTTGTTCGATGTCTTGCTGCGTCGGTTTTTTGTCACCGCTCTTATCACCGCACTTGAGCAGGAAAAACGGAGAACCAGCCATTTCGGTGTGGAATACAATATCCGTAGGTTCCATATGTTTTTTGACGATCACTTCGTTCGTCGTCGCATCGCGTCCGCCGATCGCAAGAAGTCCAGAACTTGTATACAACCAGTGGAATTTCTCGAACCACTCTTTCTGACGCTTCACTTTTGGCGCAGACTGTACTTTGAGCGCTTGCGCTTGCAGCTGCGCAAGCTTGTGCGAAGAATCAGCGATCGCTTGGTGGACACCTTCCAATTTCTTCTTAGCTTTTTTTGCGCGATCGAAATAGAGTGCAGCATTCTGCGCGACTGTCTTCGTATAATCAAGCGTGATTTTCATTGTGTTGCCTTATGCTACGAGATTTTGTATTGCGAGTTTATCCTCGAATTTATCTGGATTCCACTCTCTTTGCGAAGAAAGAGGAGAAAGGTATATAAATGCTTATTCCCGACGAGACGTTTGGGTAGGATAAATGACGTTATTTACGGATAGACAGCAGCAATTCATGTATAATCACAAGATTCTCTCATTCATCGTCTTTACGTTGCTCATCCTCATTGTGCTTGCAATTTTCATTCTCGTCATTCTGGCACTCATTTACGGACCATCTGTCTTCAACTTCAGTCTGTGGTTCTAACTGAGAAGCAGCAGAAATACTTCTACAAGACTTGCAGTTATCATAATGTATATAATTAGCATGCATCATCGACCAGACATGGTCAGTATAAACCAAAAGTGGTTCATCGCAACATTCATCGGTGTGTTCGTTATTCTCTATATTGGACTTTCCCTGATAAGTCCGCCAATCGCATGCGAACGTGCTCCTGTTGTCGCGCCGAATCCAAATCATCCTGGACCGACATATCATTCAGCTGTTTGCCAATATTCTGAGTGGTCAGGAGGTCACTCGATATATATCGGCTCATCAACGCGGTTCACATCTTCAGGTAATGCTGAGGGTTGGGCATATACTTGTGCCATCCTCGTCATCGCAGCATTGATTGCAATAGTTGTCGGCCACAAAAAGAAATAAGAACTATCAGCAGAATGCGTTCTCGATTAATTCTTCCCACGTCGTTGAATAGTGTTTTGAAATAATCGTCTTGACGCGATCATGCGAGCCATACGCAGGTAATTTTTTAAGAAGACTACACAATTTATTGCGGCCGCCAGTGCGTAAAAGAAAATCCACCACTAAATAGCTTGCAGAATAATAGTAGCTAGCGTTTTTATGCCGCCATTTATTGCAATTGAAATAAAGAGATTTGCCTTTCCGTTTCTGCGCAAAGAACCACTGCTTCCAGCGTTTCTTGTCAAGTGTTTCATAGCTTTTCTCAAAGCAGATTGCGATACCTTCGTACATCCACGCGGGCACATATCCAGTTGTTGTGTGCTTGCAATACACATGATTTACTTCATGCAGAAAGAGCTCATTCCAAGAATGAACCTGCTTTCGTATCGTCGGAGAAATGATGCCGATGCGGTTTTTCTGCGGCAAATAATACGCGGTCGCATGCGTATTCTGCGGAAATTTTACTGAGCGGATATAATCAGCCCAAGAATAATAAATCTTGATTGTGCAATCAGTAACAATGAATCCCCAGAATTTTTCATTCTGTTGATTCGCACGAATGAATGGTTTGACGAGCGGCAGAATATCTTTTCGTTCACCGATGAATACTCCATATTTCGTGACAAACTTTTCCACATACTCAGTCAACTGCAAGAGTATATAATTTTTATCAGAATTAATGAGTTATAGGACAAGAAAGAGAAAGAAAGTTTATTCACTTATTTGCTTGCTCAGGTTTCAAAGAAACGTGAGTTGCAGATCTTTTATTCGGAAATCTGTTTACGAATATTTCGAAGAAATATGACGCGCAAATCTCTACTCAGAGATTTGCTTCCCTTCAGTCCTGCTGAATTCATACTGTGCATTCTTGTTGTCTTTGAATACAGGCTCGATTATTTCTGTGACATCGCGTAATATCTTTTCTGCAGTTTTGAAATTCTCAGAAGTGATTTTGATATTGTAATAGCCGCCGCCGCCGTAGGAGAGAACCATTTGTTTTGTGTCGACTGCAACAGCTTTGACGAGCACGTCACGGATGACATTCACGCCATTGTTGTCGTAAGAGATGATCTTGAACTTGCCAGTGATCTCGACTTGCGGCGGTTTGATCTTCGACTTGAGATATGCGAGGAATGCAATATGTTCTTCCGCCGACAGACCAGATGCAGGGAAATCATAAGAATCTTGCGCATATGAATTGAATGCTTGATGCAAGAATTCGAATTTGTCGCCGATCGTCTCAGCCATCAAATTATACGTCGCTTGGAAATCGCGTTTCTTCTCAGTGCAGAAATTTTGCAAGAGTTTCTCAGCTTTCTGCTCTTGTTTGTAAGAATTGAGCAACCCTTGTCGTTGCATCTCTGTGACGCGACGCAAGGAGACATCGATATGGCCTTTGAGAGAATTGACCGAGAGAACTTTGCAGACAATGACTTTGCCTTCAGTGACGTATTCTCGCAGATTTCGGATACGACCTGGAGAAACTTCTGAAATGTGCAGCATCGCCGACTTATTATCGTAAAGATCAAGTTTGACAAAAACAGAATGCGACTGGACTTTCGTCACAGTGCAAAGAGCAATTTCGGATTCGACAGGGAATCCCGTTTTATGGTAGAGCATTTATTCGAGAACCTCAAGGATTCGTGCCTTGATCTTCGATTTACCGCCTGTTGGCGTAGCCATCTCTTTGCCGCAGACGATGCAGTTGACGCTCGTCGTCGCTTTGCCGAAGATGACTTGTTCATTCTTGCATTTAGGGCAACTGACTTTGATGAATTTGCTGACTGGGTTTACCATTGTGTGTACCTGTGAGTTTTATTCTGGTTTTAGTTTGAATTATTTGCTTGATTTTATGCGAATTCTACTTTCTTCGCGCGGAATGATTTTCTTGGCGTGAACTGTTTCTTTGAAACAGTGCATTCGAACCGGAGATCGACTTTCTTGCTACGCTTCTTACCTGCCATCTTCCATTTGGAGACTGGTGGCTTTGAACCATAACGGCCTAAGTTACCGTGACCCTTGCCGTACTGCGTTCGAGCTTTGCCGAACTTTGCCATAGGCGATGCTTGGCCTGGCGTACGCTTCTTTGCGATTGTGACTTTATGCTCAGTGTGCTTTCGGAGCACTGGATTGTAACGCATTACTGTTTTTGGTAGTTTCATTGTGATGACCCAAGTATAACTGTTATGTACATACGTACGTACTTTGTCGGAACAGAGGTCCATTTATAAAGGTTACGCCCTGCCCTGCAGAAACCAATCATTATACAATAAAAGTGGAAAAAACGCAAAAGAATCACAAAACTATAATCAGTGTCACTAAGTAGTGATAAAATATATAAAGTCATACTCCCAAGAAACGAATGTATGAGTACACCAGTAAATCCGAATATGGATAACACTTGGAAAAACCGCGATGCATTTGATCGCGATCCCCTCCACCTCACGGGCATCTATGCTACACTTGCAGACAGACTGAAAAATACTTCATACACTGATCGGACAGCTCTCGATATTGGCATGGGTATGGGCTGTGATGCAGCTTTCCTAGCACGTCGCGGATATGCTGTTGATGGATTAGACATCAGTAAAATCGCAGTTGATAAAGTTCAGATGGCAGCGCAACTTGTCCAACTCAATATTACAACTCATCAAACAACGTTGACCAATTATCAACCTGCTGATTCTAAAAAAAAATATGATGTTGCACTTATGCTACGACTCTTACACCTCCTTACCCCACCAGAACAAACGCAAACGCTGCTCTGCATGGAATCCTTCCTCAAACCTGACGGTTATGCAGTCTTGAGAGTGCTGACGGATAAGTCTGGAAAAATTGAGATGCCAGGTATGTTGCGAGCAGGAGAGCTTGAACGTCGATTCTCAGGATGGGATATCAAGTATTCAGAAAAAAATGTCCGGATTCCTGTCAAGCTTCTTGATGGCAGCGACGGATATCAAGTATTTGATGACCTTATTGCACAAAGAAAGTGATTGTTACAATTGCTTGACTAGATTCTTCTTCAAAAGAATCCGTGCAATCTGATCCGAGAACGACGCATTGTCTCCTTTGGAGAACGGTCCGTAATGTCGCATGTCCGGTCCGAAGAATTCAGTTATCTCTTCGATGACAAGATACGGTTTCTCAGCAGCTGGCTCGCCGACTGGCGTCGGAACTGCCGTTTCTGTGATTGCCGAAGCAGATGCTATCGATGCAACCGCACTCGCAGCACCTGTTGCAAGAGATGCAGATGATGGTGAAGGTGTAGTCAGCAATTGCTGTAATGTGCTTCGCTGCGCAGCAAGGAGCGCGACGATCTGCGCGAACATCGCTTTCTCTTCAGCAAGAAGATTTCCGGTGTCGACAGCACTCGATGCAGCGCGCGCTTTGTTGAGCGCAAGATTGAGGATTTTTCTTTCGCGCCGGTCAGTGATGTCCGCCAAAATGCGCATCGCATTGCGGACTTGCTGCTGCGCAGTCTCGACATGCTCTGCAGCGAAAATATCTGAAGAATTCTTGCTCTTTGCGATTGAATCAAGTTTGACTTGGAGATAAACACGAACATCCGCGAAAAATGTCGATGAGAGACGCTGCAAGTTTGGATCATTGCGCTCGACGCGAAGAAGTTCGAACAGCTTGTCGTAAGTGATATTCACTGCTGCGACAGGCGTCTGCTGCGTAGTAGAAATCATCTGTGAAGTCTCGCTCTGCGTCATAATTGTAAAAATCCCCCAACGAAAAATAAAACCAAAAATAATAATTCCCAATAGTTGTCGAGTTGTGCCAACTCAATTGCATAATCAATGTAATATACTGAATTATATATCCCAAATTATAAGCAAATATCCCATTTGACTCGCGTTTTGCTTTATATAATTATTTGTTCTTGGATTTTTTGAATTTCTAGAATTTATTTTTACGAGCGTTGCTTTTTTGACAGAAAATCAGCAAATGCGACACACAAAAATGAATAAACAAGACTATCTCAGGCGGAAAATCGAACCGACAAGCAACAAAAAACGACAATAGAATCAAATATCCAAGTACAATTGGTAGTTTAACGAATCTCAAGCGCAGTCTGCACGATGTCCATCGCCGACTTGAGATCTTCGAGCGCAACGTCAGTGCGCCACTTCATACGTGCGCGCGCCTGCGAGAGGCGGATGACTGCGATGATCGTATTCGGCGTTATATCGTGGATATAAGAAATGCTGTTGCGCGATTTGAGCTTAGAAGTCCACTCGACGATGAGCGGCTGGAACGTTTTCGGAAAAAGGACATCGCGATCTTCAGCGGCACTGACAAATGATCGGATGAACGCAAGATCAGCTTCAGCTAGTTTGTAATCAGGCAATTTGTGGTCGGATTTGTTATCGGAACCACGCGATCCAACTAATCCACTCTTCTCAGCAGCAATTGCAAAACCTGCCGTTGATCCACTCGGTCCACCAAGAGATTTCGGCAGCGGAGGTAATTTTGAGTCATTGAACCGCAAAAGCGAACTGCGTTGCACTAAGAACGTCAGATGGAAATGTTGCACGAGCGAAAAATCGAACGGAACTTGTTGCTTGATAAGACTTGCATCTTTGCCGACAAAACTATCGACGAGCGGATTGACGACGCCAAAAATTCGCGCACTGATAGGAATCCGTGTCACTTGCCCATTCGCATTGAATGTCAAAAAGCCCCGATCGATCAACTGCAGAACGACTTTGCGTTGCTCATCAGTCAACTTCTCAAAACGTAACAAACAAGCGATGCCTTGATGCGCGCCCGCGAGAACTCCCGGCGATTTTCCATCGAGTCCTTGCCAGAGCGCATCCGTGCTCGATAATTTTGTGACATCACAATTGACGAACACCGGGTGGAATTCGACAGCACCAGTGACGAGCGCGTCGACACCGATCTGCGGATCAGAGAGACAGAGAATATGGATCGGATCGCGAGCGAAAAGAGCTAGTGTCAACGCTTCGCGCAGCAAGTCAAGACCCTCAATCTGCGGAGCAAAGAGTCGCGGAAGAATTGCATCTGCACGGCTCGCGAATTCTTCATACGAGCGAATCCGAGCGCCCTGCATAAGCCGCTCGTTTATTTTTGTGATTTGCGCATCGAATTTCTCCGAAGGCTTTTTCTTGTATAATTGCGGATATGACGCTTCATGCTCGAGAAAAGTGGAATTGACATGCCACGATTGGTTCGCAAGCGTATATGTACCTGACTTCACTATTTTTTTCGCAAGGACAAGATCAGGTCCATCAAGATATCGGGCAAGGATCGACGAGTCGGATTTACCGGCAATCTTCATTTTAGAGAAAAGCTTGCGAAAGACCATATGTATATGCGATTCGTGGACGGTTTATATTCTTTTTGCAAGAATGATACAACCAATACTACACAATATAATATACAAGCAAGTGTCCGTCCCTCAAAATTCCTTCACATCGGCGTCCACAACTGTTGATTTGCGGGCACCGATTTTTCGTTCCTGGGCACGAGGAGACCCAGAACTCAATGATGCTGGTTTATGTTCGTTGACTTTCTCTTTGATCGTCTGCGCACCATGTTGGACGTTCCCTCGCACGTTATCCTGCACACGCACAGTCCACGTGCGAAACGTTCCGCGACCAAACATGCCAAAGATAAGTGCAATCAGCAACACAACAAGTATGATCGGCAGAAGAAGGATGACAACCGCAACTATAAATATCCCAAGAAGGATCCAACCGATGAACTTGAAGAATCGGAGCACAACATCAGACAACATTAGCATTTCACCGAGCAGTTCACCAGTTTACTCACAATTCTTTTCCCACTGTTTCCAATAGTTCCAATCATTTATTCTACCGTCACAGATTTTGCGAGATTGCGCGGCTTGTCGACATCAAGTCCTTTGAGGACAGCGACATGATACGCGAGCAATTGCAGCGGAATATTGAGGAGGATCGGTGAGAGCTCCCAAGCTACATGCGGAACAATGACAAGCTCATCACAAAGTGAAACGAGTTCCGCCGTCGACACTTCGCTCACCGCAATGATTCGACCTCGCCGCGCCTTTATCTCCTGCATATTCGATATCATTTTATCCGTGACATGATTCTGCTGCACGATACAGATGACAGGCATATTCTCGTCGATAAGCGCAATCGGCCCGTGTTTCATCTCGCCGGCGGCGAAACCTTCCGCGTGGATATAAGAAATCTCTTTGAGCTTGAGCGCACCCTCGAGCGCGATCGGATATGCAAGATGCCGTCCTAAGAATATCGCGCTCGTGCTCTGTGAATCGACAATTGTCTGCGCGATGCGTTTCATCTCGTCGTCAAGATCGAGCACAGAATCGATATACTCTGATAACGAAAGAAGGTGCGACTGGATGCCGGCAGGAAGTTGTTTCCCGACGTGTTGTGCGAGCGAGAGCGAGAGAAGCAAGAGCGAAACAGCTTGGCACGTGAATGCTTTTGTGCTCGCAACGCCGACCTCGATGCCTGCGTGCGTATAGATACCACTGTCGACTTCACGCGCGATCGTCGAGCCGACGACATTGACAAGACCGATCGTCGTCACGTTGCGACGCTTCGCTTCGACGATTGCTGCAAGCGTATCAGCAGTCTCGCCGGACTGCGAAATCGCGACGACGATATCGTTCGGTTGTAAGACAGGATCAGAATAGCGGAATTCCGATGCATAGCAAACCTCGACGGGAATCCGCGCGTGCGACTCGATATACTGTTTGCCGAGCAGACCCGCGTGATAACTCGTTCCGCATGCGACAATATAGACTTTGTTGACCGTTGCCGGAAATTTGAGCGATAGTTTTACGCGACCGTCGCGGAAACGTCCTTGGATCGTATTTTGAACCACTGCCGGCTGCTCGAATATTTCTTTCTGCATGAAATGAGAGTGACCAGACAATTCTGCTTCTTGGAGCGACCACTCAATTTTTGACGTTGACTTCGGCTGCGAATCTCCAGCGAGCGTCGAGATATTGTAGCCGAACTCGGTAATGACTGCAATCTCTCCATCCTGCAGATATTGCACCGTTCGTGTATTTGCGATGAGCGCCGCAGCGTCTGACGCGACGAACATCTCGTTGCTGCCCTCGCTGCCGACGCCGATGATGAGCGGTGAACCTTTGCGTGCGACATACAATGTCCTGCTTCCAGCAGAAAGCGCGACGATACCATATGTTCCTTGCAACTGCGAGACCGCGAGACGGAATGCCGTTTCAAAATCAGCATCGCTCGTTTCACCATTTTTACGTTTTGCACTCGTTGCTCTTTTCTCTTCGGAATCGTCGACACCATCAGATAATTTACGCAGATGGAAATCGATGAGATGGACAATTGTCTCAGTATCTGTCTGCGATGCAAATGTGAATCCTTCAGACTGGAGGTGTGCACGCAGTACTGACGCATTCTCGATAATGCCGTTGTGCACAACTGCAATATCTTTGTTCTCGCTCGCATGCGGATGCGCATTCTCGACGCTCGGAACGCCGTGCGTCGCCCACCGAGTATGTCCGATGCCGATCGTTCCATGCACTGAATGCGTTGGTTTTTTTTGAGAATCGTTATGTGAACTTTCTAGAGCAGCGGCAGCAGCGACCTTTGCTTGGAGCTGTGCAATCTTTCCGACGGACTTGATGAACGTCAGTGATTTCGACGCCGGTGATTTTGTATTTTTCAGACTATCAGATGTAATCGTATCGGGTGCAATTGCAATCCCCGCACTGTCATAGCCGCGATATTCCATGCGCTGCAGACCTGCAAGAAGTATCTGCGCCGCCTCTTTTTTCCCTATGTAGCCAATAATGCCGCACATGGAGGATGGAGAGCGAAAATGCGTTTATAATAGTTATTAAGCGAAACTCTGCAAGTGGATCTTGCGGATCAATTCGTTTGATTTGATAAAGGAATTAAACACAAATAAGTAACCCAAGAAGAAGTTGCGAATGCGAAATATAATGAGAAAAGTTTAATTTATCTAAAATACGCATTCGTCACATATTGCTGCACCATTCGGTGCGTGTTGAAATAACTGCCGTTCATCGAGATAGAATGGCGCATCATCGAGTTCCACTTCCAATTATCTTTGTAATACATAGGAAGGATTTGATTCTCAAGTTTTGTATAGAGATCTTTCGCGTCTTCGTACGAATCGTCGAC
The DNA here is from genome assembly GCA_964525725.1 of uncultured Methanosarcinales archaeon. GTDB lineage: Archaea > Nanobdellota > Nanobdellia > Woesearchaeales > DATGWN01 > DATGWN01. Next base: position 12,041 of record CAZGJY010000007.1, read on the forward strand.
ATCATCGACTTTGAGCGGTCCAATCGACCAGCCAGTCTTTGATTCAATATATCCTTCTATCCACCAACCGTCGAGGACTGAGAATTGAGGAACACCGTTCACTGCCGCTTTCATGCCCGATGTCCCTGATGCTTCGAGCGGTCGCTGCGGTGTGTTGAGCCAGATATCGACGCCAGCCACCAATTTTTTCGCGAGCGCCATATCATAATTCTCGACGTATACCATTTTGATGTTGCCACCGCTGTCGTGATTGATAGAATTCTTTATGTCAAAGAGATGGCGGATCATATCTTTTCCTTGTCCGTCGCTCACGTGCGCTTTTCCACCATAGACAATCTGAATTTTTCCAGCGCGCTGCGCAATCGCTTTGAGCCAATTCACATCTGTGAACAAAAGATCGGCGCGCTTGTATGCCGTCGAGCGACGGGCGAATCCGATCGTGAAGACCGCAGTATCGAAACCCGCAGTATATTTCGCGTTGATCATATCGACTAGCACTCGTTTGTTTTCAGCGTGCGCCCGCAATATATCCTCATCAGGAATCGATAATGCAGAACGCAACGAGAACGGATCGTGACGCCAGTCAGGAATATATTTGTCGAAGAGCGCAGCAAAACTTGGCGACGTCCATGTCGCTGCGTGGATGCCATTCGTGATCGCGTGGATCTCTCGTCCAGGAAACATGTGCATGGAAACGTCGCGGTGCTTTTTTGCGACGCCATTCACATAATTGGAAAGATTGAGCGCGAGATATGTCATATTGAACTGTCCGTTGTGCTCGGCAAGTTTCGATTGCCACGGATAATAATCTTTGATGAGTTTGCCGACCAACCACACATCAAACGTATCATGGCCTGCTTCGACTGGTGTGTGCGTCGTGAAAACACATTTCTCGCGGACATGATCATAATCGAATTTGAATTTGTGCAGAAGCTCGATCGTTGCAAGTGCCGCATGCCCTTCGTTCATATGATACTTTTCGATGCCGTAATAACCGAGCGCGTCAAGCATCCGCACGCCGCCGATACCGAGAACTATCTCTTGGCAGAATCGATATTGTCGATCACCGCCGTACAACGAATTTGTCAGCGTGCGATCATAGTCATTGTTTCCATCGATATTTGTGTCGAGGAAATAGACCGGAACACAAAAACCGCGCTCGCCGACGACAGTATATTCCCACGCGCCGATTTTTACAGTACGATCTTCGATCTGCACTTCGACAACCTTATCTGAGCGCTTCATGTACCGATCGATTTGCCAGACGACTGGCTTCTCTGTCTGATTTCCTGACGAATCAAGCGATTGGTCGAAATAACCGAAACGATTGAGAAGCGTGATGCCGACGATCGGCACGTTGAGATCGGCACAGCTCTTGAGCGTGTCGCCGGCGAGAATACCAAGACCGCCGGAGTATGTCGCTATCGCAGGATCAAAACCCACTTCCATCGTGAAGTAGGCAATCTTTCGCTCATGCATCTCAAGTGTCTTTGCCATTGTTATCAATTAATTTTATTTGCGATTTATTTTTCCTTTCCTTTTTTTTCTTTTTTGTTTGCTATCTTTTCCGCTTATGTTCTTATTTCATTTTGATTTTTATTTTACTTTTATTTTGCCGCGGCAAGCTCATACGCGTGCTTGTACGCTTCGTAGAGGAATGCCCAGTCTGCTTTCTCTGCGAGCAACTTCGCCGCGATCTTATGCTTCACGCGCTCATGATGCGTGAGTTTGACGTAGTCAGAGAGGATGCGAGCATATTCGTTGAGTATGTCACCGTCGGATTTATGCAAGCGGTCAAGAACGAAGATACCTTCTCGCGTATTCTTGGAATTCTCGACGACGAACTGTCCGAAGCCAGCGCTTGTCGTTGTCACGGCGGGAACGCCGAGCGCCGCGCACTCCATCGGCGTGTAGCCCCACGGCTCGTAGAACGACGCGAAGAGACCGAGATGACAACCATTGATCGCGTCGTAATACGTCAGGTCGAGAAGGCTGTCTGCGCCGTCGAGATAGATGGGATACAACATCACTTTGACGCGATCGAGCGGACGGTTCTGCAATCCTGCAGCCATGAATGCGCGGATTATTTCGTTGTCCGCTTCGTTGCCGATCATGTGCGTGCAGAATGGCGCGATCGACGATGGTTTGTTGAAGAGTTTGACAAGACGTCGAAGCTCCTGCGTGAAAACAGGAGTCACCGCCGCAACGGATGGAGGCGGCGAAGAGTCAGGACGCTCAAGCTCATTTGTGAGAAGCGCATCGTGCATCTGCTTCTCAGAAACGGTGAGCAGCTGATTGATGCTTTTATAGAATAATTTTGATTCGAGGAGATCTTTCTTGACGCCCCATTGTTGCATCGGCACCAAGAATAATGTGACGACGGTTCGTTTGCTCTCTTCTTTGATGAGCTGCTCATTCAATTTGCCGAGCGCCTTGATTGTGATATCCATCCCTTTGTTGCGGAACTCATATCTGCCTGAAACGAAGAACGACAGTGAATTCTCGACGTCAAGTTTGTGGTATGGAAAGAAGTAATAGCGATAGAATTCATTGATGGCAGCTTTTGATTGCGCGTGGATGATCGACGCTTGTTCGAACGACGGAAACTGTTGCATCGGCAAACCGTTCTGCGTGATAACATCCGGCTCGCGACCGAGCAGAGCTTTTGCTTCAATCGCCGTCAAGTCGCTGACCGTCGTGAAAATATCAGCTTGCTGTGCACACGCACGCTCGGCGGTGAATTTTTCGATGACGCCGTGCGTCTTTGCTGCTTCATATGGATCAATTTTTTTTATTGCTTGATAGACATCGATTCCTGCGCCGGCGATCGCACGGCCGAGCATCGTCGCATGCGTCGTGAAAACGGTCTTCACCGGAACATGCTGCAATTTGAGATAGAGATTCGCAAAACCAGTCATCCATTCATGTGTCTGGCTGATGATGCGCTTTCCACTGAACGCCGGATTTGCATCGTACGCGAATTCCTGGATGAGCATGCCGGCAGCAAGCGAGAACGCGAGTGGCTCATCAAAATCAAATCCTGCATGCAATGAGTCGACGCCGAATTTTTCCCATAATTGTCGTTTGAAATCGTCTTTCTGGGAGAATGCCGCAGAAAAATCTATGAGAATGACGCGTGGTTCTCCGGGGATGAGCCAGCGGCCGACGATTGTTTTTATTCCGCGGCTCGCAAGTCGCGCGAGCGGCGCTTTCCAATGCGCCGGAGCGTCTTTCTCCTCGACAAGCTCTTGCGAGACTTTGCCGGGGAACGTCGGACCGATCAAGATATATTCTGAGAACGCATGCGATGCGAACGATGCTTTTGAAGAAATGACAGTATGGATGCCGCCGACTTTATTGCAGATTTCAAAGCTTGTTTCAAATACTACATCAACTGTCATGGGAGAGATTCACGGAAAGAGTCAAGGCACAGTCGGCGGTCAGAGACCAAGGCTCTTTGCAAGTATGAAACCGAGCATAAGACCGACGATGAGTCCGAGAGCGAAATCAAGGATGCGCTCTTTGACGCTTTCTTCGAGCGACGCGCTGCCGACGTTCTCGTGCGCAGTTGTGTGCATATGATGACGCGTGAGATGCGCAAGCTCTCGATCAAGATGATCTATCTGCGCATGGATTGTATGATGAGGATGGGAGTAACCGGAACTTCCTGCACTTTGCTGCGCGGAGTTTGCCGGATAAGATGATTGCATCTGTTGCTGCATCTGTTGTTGTTTTTGCAACTGCGCACGCATCTGTTGTTGCGCAGCTTGCTGCGCGAGCAGTATATCTGCCGGTTTCTCGCCTTTCTTGAAAATGCCTTTCAATTTATGATGCAATGGCCGTGATTGCCGCGCAGTCTGTGTGGCTGTGGTTGAAGATGCCGCAGATAAGGACGATGTAGCTGACGAAGATGGATATTGCTGTGATTGCGCTGCAAACTGACCGGTCGTTGTTCTTGCTTTCGGTGTATTCGACACCGAGACGGATGATGAAAGTTGCGAAATTGATTTCTGCGCAGAAACGACTGCCGGCGGCAATGAAGATGTGCGTCGACCAGCTTCATCAAGGACTGCGAGCATATCGACGCGACTGCTCGATCGATGTAATTTATTCGCAAGATCGCGATTGCCAAACACTGCGCCAACCCAATTCGCGAAATCATTCTTGCTGCTATTGACGTGATGGGAGAATTCTGACTCCTGCATAGTCATAAGAGCCATTTCAAGCGCTTTGAGCGAATGAAGCTTCGAGCCGTCTCCGCGGACAAATGCTGTCGCGTCAGCGACTTGTTTATACATATCAACCATAAAATTGCCTCAATTATTATTTATTGTTGTTAATTGTTTGTATTGTTGTTAGTTGTTGTGTGATTATTGTGATTGAATGAAAGAGTGATTGTTATTTATCGTTATTGGTCAGGGAGTTGCTGGACAATATGGCGCAGCACGATGATGTGCGTGTTATGCTTGTCTTGTGATTTTGCAATCTGCTCTGAGAGCGCCTGCTCAGCAAATACATCTCGCACCCAATTCGCGAAATCGTTGCGATCAAATGTGACATGATGATAGAAAACGTGATCCGCCATCGTATCAAGCTCATGCGCAAGCTCAAGGATCGATTTGAGGCGTTTACCATCGAGCGTGACGAATGCATATTCATCCGGCGCAACCTTCGGCGTGACTGATGCTGCAGATTTCTTCTTAGCAGAATGTGTCTTTGATTTGTGCGAAGCAGGATGCTTCGCGGCAGTTTTGACAGAAGTTCCCTCTTTTTTTTGTGGCATTTCCAAATCCCCTTTTTTGTAATACTTGGAAAAATACTACGAAAATGACGTTGCTTGACTAATAGTCAATGATAGTATGACTCGAGTCAGCGCTCTGTGACTAATACGCCATCTTTCCGCTTCTTTATTTAAAAATATTCTGATTTGCGCAGCTTTGCGTCTTTAGACCGACTATTGTTTGCATTTTTGCCAATGTTCTTACTTCTGTGCCTTTTTGCGAGATGCTGCCTCTGCAGGTGTGTCAACCATTGTGCTTTTCGCAATCGCCGCCGTCAGTTTCTTCTTCTCAGGATCTGTGCGGATGATGATGTCATTGAGGACATTCATGAACGCGATGAACGAATCATATGGACTGTCGTACGGATTGAAGTATTTGTGGACATCGCCGTCAGAGAACCATTTCGTGCACATATAATAGAAGTGGTCAGACGTCGTCAATTTATGCCAACCTTCAATCGACACTGGATCTTTGGATGCTTTGACACGGTCTTCGACCGCATACAACTCAGAGATTGCGCTTGTCTGCATCTTGTTGCCAAGCCATGCCGAGAGATCACGCTCAAGATCTGCCCAACTGATCATGTTATGGACATCAAGCTCGCCGCGGACCGGATATTTCTTGATGACTTCGCTCGGCGTGAGAAAATCATTATGCGGATGTTTGAGGTGCTCGAATGGCAATGCCTCGAGGAATTTGAAGATACCAGTATCCTCCCATTGGTGCTCGCCGAAGGTCTCATAATCCATGAAAAGATTGATAGTCTCACCGTTGCCATTGTATGCATTGAGCCAAGATGTATATTTCTCCACAGTGAGCGGCCACTCAGTCCAGCCTTTGTTGGAAAATCGAAATGCGACATCATCAGACAAACGGTAATTCTTGAGCAACAATGCGATTTTTTGGCACGTCGCAGGTCGATGGACGAAATTCGGGCTTCGCCAACCCATGACGTGGTCTGCGCCTTCGGCGAGGATTGCAGTATATCCCATGTCTTCGACGAATTTCGCGAGTTCGTTGTTGAAGATGAGCTCGGTATTTCGGAACGTCGTCGGTTTTGGCGCGCCGATCAATCGCTTGAGCATTGCTTCATGCTTGTGCACTTGTTCGACGAATTCTTTTTTGCTGTAGATGTAAGAGAGCGAATGATAATATGTCTCTGCGATGAATTCGACGGCGCCTGTTTTGTAGAGCTCACGGAATGTCTCGATGACTTCAGGGCAATATTTCTCGAATTGTTCGAGCGCGACGCCAGACACAGAATAACTGATACGGAATTTGCCGTTCGTGCGCTTGATGAGATCAAGCATCAACCGGTTCGTCGGCAGATAACATTTGTTCGCGACCTTGCGGCATATCTGCGCATTCTTCTCGTCGTCAAAATAGTTCTGATTATGCCCGATGTCAAAGACAGAGAATTGCCGCAACCGGAACGGTTGATGGACTTGAAAGTAAAAACAGACGCTGACCAAAAATGCATGCACCCCTTTGAAATGTTTTATGTTTTTTATGGCGGTACCATTTAAAAAGATTGCTCACTCCAGGGCTAATATGAAACCCTGACACTTCTGAAGAAAAGTATATAAGAAAGTTCTCGTC